>JBCCDM010000300.1:0-8138 GCA_039030795.1 Cyanobacteria bacterium P01_A01_bin.84 | reverse complement strand
GAGAATTCAAAATTCAAAATTAATTCAGTTCCACCTTGCAACAAATGAAAATTGTACATTTTTTGATAAATCCTCAAACCCCTGATATATAAGGTTTATAAAATGTGCAAGTTAGAAGTAATGAGTAATGAGTAATGAGTAATGAGTAGCACTACCATCTTTTCAATAGCGTTATATCGTAACTAATTAAGCGAACTTGATATCATTCCAAATAAAAAACATATCTAACTCAAGCAGACTCAATTAATTTTGTGAGAATTATTCCCAGAGGTTCGGGGGAGAATCCCTCAATTCTTGATTTTCATAGTAACCGGAAGATGCCCTATGGAAATTAATTGAAATTACTATAAAATATAGCGTGACCGCGCACCATGTATGATAACTTAGTGGGTTAATACGTTTTTTTACCATGGTGGGATGTCATTGTGGAAAGTAAATATTATATTTCAGTACAATATTTCAGTAAAAGTAGAATATATTTTTTTTAAATTTTAATCTAAATTTTTAATGGGGTTTAATGGCAGATTATAGATATTATCAAAAGTATTACCAGAGGTATTGTCAGAAATATTACCAAAAATTTCTTAACTATATAATTTTAGGACTACTTTGTGTCTCTTGCACGGGTAATAATCAAGTGAAAACGCCAACAGAGAATAATGCTCCAGATTTACCGATAAATATTATATACAATGAATTTGTAGCAAAAGAAAAATCAGATTATATACTAATTCCAGTTAGTATATCCCCCGATGTAAATCAGGAAAGAGAGGGAATCTTTAATCGTAGTGAGAAGAAAACTAAAAATTATTATAACATTATTTTTTATAATAAAAGTGATGGTAAAACTAGTTTGTTACTAGACAAAGAAGCGATTATCAAATCATTTAATTTTATTGAAATTCAGAAAGAAGATAATTCGACTCAAGGTTTTTGGCTATATAAAATTATAGATAAGGATACAAATAATGATAATAAATTAAATCATAAGGATGCCATAATTGGTTATATTTCAGATTCATCTGGCAAGAATATTCGTCAAATAACTCCCGATAATACTCAACTGCTTAATTGGCAAATAATTGCCAGTCGAGGAGAATTACTTCTCAAAGTTTTGCAAGACGTGGATGAAAATAAAATTTTTTCCGAACAGGACAATGCTACTTTGATCAAAATCAATCTGAATAAACCTCAGATTGGAAATGAACTTATCAAAGATGAAATAAAACAAAAAATCAGGTCATATATTAAAAAGTGAATCCTGGATTGACACTCCCCGGTTTTAAAACGCGGGGATTCTCAGTTCATCGTAGCTACTTGCTCTACCAGGGTTGCCCCAAGCAAAGTAGAGGTTGCTATTCCCTGAGCGTTACTTCGGGGATGCCCTCCCCTAGCTCTTTCAAGAATATTGATAGCTGCATTTGTATCGCGCTGTAGTTTGCAACCACACTTACAAATATGTGTTCTAACTGATAGAGATTTCTTGACTTTTACTCCACAAGAAGAACAAATTTGACTTGTATAGTGAGGTTTAACAGCTATCATTTGACGACCATATTTGTTAGAAAAATACTCAAGCCACTGTCTAAAAAGTCTCCAAGCAACATCATTAATTGACTTTGCAAGACAGTGGTTTTTTACCATGTTCTTAACAATTAAATCTTCATAGGCGACTAAATCGTTAGATTGTACAAGCGCTTTGGCTACTCTCTTAGCAAACTCGATGCGCTGCCTACTTACTTTTAAATGCTTTCGAGCATATATTTTTCTTGATTTACGGCGATTATTTGAACCTTTTTTATGTTTGTAAATGCGACGTTGAGAACGTTTAATATTTTTCTCAGCTTTTCTTAAAAACCTGGGATTTTCAACGTGATTACCATTACTATCTGTGTAGAAATATTCCAATCCTACATCTAACCCGACTTGATTTCCTGTTGATTCTAGTTGCTTGGATGAATCAATATCAACAGAAAATTGACAGTAATATCCGTCAGCGCGACGTACTAAACGAACTCTTTTAATTGATTTAATTGGAAATGTGTGTATATCCCATTTACCTAAAAGCTTAAGTTCACCAATACCTTTTTTATCTGTAATGATTATTCGTCGTTTGGTTGGGTGTAATTTCCATCCAGACGTTTTATATTCAACTGAGCGATTATCTTTTTGAAACCTTGGAAAACCTTTTTTACCTGGCTTCCCAGATTTACAATTGTCAAAAAATCTACTAATTGCAAACCATGCTCGTTCAGCAGCAGACTGAACTGCCATGCTGTTTAAATTTTTAACAAATTTAAACTCGTTACGTAAAGTTGTTGAATATTTATTTAAACCAAACTTATTTACTTTATCTTCTTTTTTAGAATCCATCCAGAAACGAATACACTTATTTCTAATGAATTGCGTAGTCCGAATAGCTTCCTCAATTGCTTGATGCTGCTTCTTAGAAGCAAATATCTTGTATTCTAGAACCAGCATCCACATCACCTCCTTGTTTTATCTCAACTTGTTATATACTAACATATATGTGTTAACTATGTGTACACAAAATGAGAAAAAAAGATTTACATATTAGGATTAGTCCACGCAGACTGAATAAACTACGCTTATTGGCAGTCGAAAAGGATAAAACTATAACTCAAATAGTAGAAAATTTAATTGATACATTGCCTGAGCCAAGTATCAAAGCAGGTTAAAACCTGCCGTTAGCTTTCATCCCTGGACTAAAAGTCACAGGGTTTTCAGCATTTCTCTTATAAAAATAGAAATGGTTTCTAGGTGAATCATACTAAACCTCTCAATGGTTATTCTTTAACCAAAGACTTTCAGGACATTAAATAGCATTACCCATAAATAAATTAGATAAATTCCTATTAATGAAGCAACTTCCCATATTTCAAAGCTGTTTTTATGCTTACCCCATTTGAGAAAAGCTGCATAAACCCCAGCAAGTAAAGCTACAAATGCTAAATTTACAGAAAATAATTGCATATCTTTAATTGGTAAACTAACTAGTGCTAAAGGAAACAAAGCTAAAGTCATAGTTGCAGTATTATCCGCAATCACACTAGTTGTTGCTGCTGTTAACTGCCCGCTACGGGCTACAGCCCAAGTAGCAAATATTTCTGGAGCAATACTTAATGTGGAGGTGATAAATAAACCCCCAATTAATTGGGAAATCCCTAATATAGAAACTATATTCTCCGTAGCGGTGACAATAAAGTAAGCACTAAAAGCCAATAAAGCTACTCCAAAGATAGAAATAATTACTTCCTTTTTTTGCCATTTGACATCATTACCCGAATCGCGATCGCGCCAAATTGCCTGTGCTAGGTAAATAAAGTAAACAGCTAGCATTATCCAACCATCAATAGGTTGTAAACCTTGCCAAGGCTTGGGTACAGTTAAAATCGCAGCTAAGGCAATGATTAATAAGTAAGGAATTGCTTGTACTTGTAATGCTTCGGGTTTGACTTTCAATACATTCCTAGAAGCATTATCTACCGAATAGTTTTTTTTAGTATAGTTATCCTTGGAAGAACGATTTTCTGAAGAACTACTTTCTGAATTAGTCTTAGATTTAGGAGCTGTTTTATTAGCAATAAAAGCGACAGTCACAATTACTGGTACGGAGATAATATTACTTCCTAGTAAATTACCCAATCCTATATCAGACAAACCTCGCACTGCACTTGCTGTATTAGTGCCAACTTCCGGACTAGCAGTAGCTAAAGCAACAAATGCAGCCCCCGCAGCTTCACTTAAACCCCACTGACGACGTAATTTTTCTAAGGGTGCAGCTAGTTTATCTGCTCCCCAATGTGCAGCCCATACTGAGGCTAAAAGTACTAATGTCCAGAGAACTAACTTCATAATGTAGGATAACTCGGATAAGAAATAATTATATGTAGGGCTTGCTGAATAACATTATTAACCTTGCTAGATAGGACAATAAGAGCCTTTTTATCAAAAATAAGTGCTGCCTTTATGGCACCTACTGGCTCAAAACCCTTGTACTTGCGTGAGAAATTATTGGTTAAGTTTAGAAGTCAAGTCACAAAACCAACTATTTGTCGATCTGTGTGAGCCCTATTTTAGATTTCTAGACTTTTTCAGCAAGCCCTATGTAGAGTGACACGCGATCCATCCAAATTCCTAACACTTACTATACCATTTGATAAAATTTATGTATTTGTCTAGGTAGGTTGTTTTAGGGGAAAATTAAGGATGAAGGGCAAAGGATAATAATCTTGAAATTTGAGAAGAAATTTGAGAAGAAATTTTAGAAAAAAGATGGTAAAACACCTACTCTTTCACCCAAAGCACAACCAAACAGTGCAATAAAAGCAAAAAGGAAGCCTAAATCTCCTAAATCAAGTTTACCTAAATGTCGTCCTCTTTTTCCTTGAATAAATCCTCGCATTTCTAAAGCAGACATTAATGTTGGTCCGCGTCTAAGGACTGCAAACAATATTGGTAGAGAAAGCTTGAGGGAATTCTTAATTAAACGAAAAATATTTTTCGTTTCTAAATCCACACCCTTAATCTTCATTGCATCAGCAATCTGAAATGCTTCAGTTAAGGTGACATAAAGAAGTCTATATGATAAACCAACAGCAAAGGCTGCGATCGCTGGTACTTTCAATCCCCGTAGTCCATGGGTGAGGTCGTCAGCATCCATGGTCGAGAATAAGCTGAGACTGATAAAAATAGCTGCACTCCAAGCTAAAAGAAGGCGAAATGCTGAGATAATATCATCGCTAAACTCAAAGTTATCAGATAAGAGTTGTTTAACTACAGGGATACCTATAATTACGAGCAAACTAGGTATTTGCACTGCCCACAATACCACCAGCCATTTCCAAGGAGTTTGAGCTACTGCTGCTAAAACAATTCCTATGATAGCTAAAAGCAGTAACCATTGCCAATTTGGGGCAATAAATAAAAATAGAAACAGTAGGAAGAATAAAAATATCTTCACCCTTGGGTCTCGTTGATGTAAAAAAGTGTTCCGTTCTCTATAAAGTACAGGTACGCTATTGGTCATTTATTTATACCTCCTTTTGTGTTGCTGAAAGCTGCGATACTAGTTCTTGAAAATTAAATGCTCGTACACCTAGACGGTGAGCAAATTGGGTTACAAGGGGTAGAGATAAATTTAATTCCTCAAGCTGTCCCCATTCTTCGGGAGCAAATATTTCCTGGGTAGAACCTTGGGATACTACTTTTCCGGCTTCGAGTACTGTAATGTTATGAGCGACTTCAGTAATAAAATCGATATCATTTTCAACTACAAATACAGCCTTACCCTGTTGAGAAAGGTGCTTGATTAGTTGAATTACTTTGCGACGAGATGTTGCACTTAAACTTACACTAGGTTCATCCAAAATTAATACTTGAGGATCGACAACCAAAGCTGAAGCGATCGCAATCAGTTTTCGCTGTCCTTGTGGTAGTAATATCGGGTCTTTTTCTAAAAGATTTTGCTCAATTCCTACTAGTTCACAGGCTTGAGAGACCTGTTTTTTGATATCCTTATCTTTATAGCGGCGATGTTTGAGGGGAAAACCTATTTCCTGTCGAACTGTCCGTTCGCTAATTTGTTTATCGGGATTTTGTAATACTGTTCCCACCTTCAAAGCTAGGTCAGCAACGCTTATTTTACGGGTGTCAGTATCGCATATCAACACATCACCTCGAGATGGTTTCAGGAGTCCAGCAATATGTTTAATGATTGTGGTCTTTCCTGCACCGCTACGACCAATGACTGCATGAACCTCACCTGCTTTTATCTCTATATTTAAAGATTCTAAAGCCTGAATATTATCTGAGTAGGAGTAGTTAATATTGTCGATACGAACAAGTGTCTGACCAAAATTACTTTCAAAGGGGAATGACTCTGATGATGAATCTTTTTCAACTGAACCAACTATCTGACTTGTCACCGGATTTGTAAAATCCTTCTCCATTGTGTGTGAAACTTCATGAAGATTACTTTTCTCTGGGAAGTTACTCCACTTAGTAAAATCTGAAGACCCCGTTTCTCTCCGTAAGGATGGAGAGTTTAAGTTTTCCCCATTACCCTCCAGACTAGGAGATTGAGTTGCTAAATTTATATTTGAATTTGTATTTAATTTTGTCTTCGACCCTTCACTTTCTGTACCCGACGAGTTAGAATCAACTATTTCCTCAAGCTCCTCTATAGTTAAGGGTGATGCAGATATACCTAATTCTTTAGCAATGCTTAAACTAAGAGGTGATTCTATATCTGCCTTTTTAACCAGGTCATGTTGTCGTAATATCTCATCTGGAGAACCTCCAGCAATAATATTACCTTCAACTAAAACTAATATCCTGTCAGCAATCTCTAAAAGCAACTCAGCATTTCTATCCACCACAATTAAAGTTTTTTCACCAGACACATCCTTAATGATATTTCTGACTTTTTCCTTACCTTGATGATCCAGTTTATCCATGACATTATCCAGGATAAGTAACTGTGTATCCATCCCTAAAGTTGCTGCGATCGCTAAACGTTGTTGTTGACCTCCCGATATTTCCCAAACATTTTTATTCTCTATATTCTGATTATCTAGTCCAACTCTTTGGAGTAGTTTATCTGCTTTCTCCCGTGCTTCTTCTTCCGAAGTTCCCTGATTCAGCAACGGTGTCAATAATTCATCAATTACTTTTAACTGTACAAGCTGTGCAGAATAATCTTCAAAGACCATTCCCACACCCTTTTCTTCTGAAGAAGATTTATCTGAACTACTATAATTTACTTCCAATTTCCCATGAGCTTCACCACCAATTATCCTCGGTGCAAAGTCTGCAATAGTCATACAAAGGGTTGTTTTTCCTGCTCCCAAAGGTCCGATAATTCCTAAAACTTCTCCTTCTTCAATGCTGAAACACATATCTTTAAGGGTTTTGTCTTCACCTCCGGGATAAGTAAACCCAAAGTTTTCTGCCTTTACTCTAGACATTTCGTCTCTCCTTCATTCACAATTTGATGATTTGATTTAATCCTATTCATCCCAAATTAATTAGAAAATCTTGGTTTTTTGCGACGACCTAGAGGGGGAAAACCCAAATATCGTTCAACCCGACCATGAAGCTGTGGAATAATTAAGATTAAGGGAATAGCACCCATAATCAAACCATCAGTAATTGTGTTACCCAAAGCGCTCCAAGCTGCTACTTTTATGGTTTCTTCACCGAACAGTAAAAATGATGTTGCTTCAATTACAGCATGAAGAAATCCCGCTACAATAGCTCCAATAAAAAGCCGGATTTTACTCAAAGGTTGATTACCAATAATGTATCCAGCAGCTACAAATCCTACTACGTAACCAAATGCTCCAATTGGATCGTCAAGTTCATATCCTTCGAGTACATCTCTAAGAAACTCTCCCAAGGTTGCACCCAAACCTACAGCAAGGGTTGGTTTTCCTGTAGGTACTAAAGCAACAAATGCTAAAGGTATAAAAAATGGTTTAAAGTCAATATCTACAGGAATTTCTGGGATTATTTCTATTAATGTCAAAGCGATAAAGAATAGTACCGAACAAAGTACTGCTACAACTGTTAGTTTATGGGTATTTGTATTTTTCATTTTTACTAATCTATGTATTTTTTCTATTAATTTTTGACTTTCAAGAGGGTATATCCATAAATAAACTGAGGAATTTAAAATCTAACTAAAATTTAGATGAAATAAATAGATTTTATTATTAGGGTTCATTCGGAGCAAGAATGATAAAATTATTGCCTTACCAAGAAATAAATAAGGCTATCCTAGACTAGTTATGTAAAATTAATACTCAATACTGACTGTAATTACTGTATAATAATGAATTCAGATTAAAAAATTATTTCTTCTTATAAAATTAATTTTGTATTACTAAAATCCTTATATATAAGTTGTTTCAGCCTCTTTTTATTACTCATTTATCGTATTCTCTCTGGGAGAGATATAAATAATTGCTTTATTGACAGGACTTACGCAACGAAGATTTATCATTGCGACCGGAACATAGTGTAGGGAAGCATAAGCTCTATCGAGCAGACTACGTCAACGCAGGGTTTATTGCGATTACGTCGCTATCGCTCGTAATGACGGGATTACGTTGATT
>JBCCDM010000299.1:0-8206 GCA_039030795.1 Cyanobacteria bacterium P01_A01_bin.84 | reverse complement strand
CTTTATCAAAGCTTTCGAGCATTTAAATATGGCAAAGTCTCCGCTATTCTCATCATTTTGATAGTCGCTGTTGCCTTAATTGACACGAAACTATTTGAGAAGATATACTTATATTTATAAAATAGTCAGCATATCGCCATGACTAGCCGACTCAGTACTCTAAACAAGAAAAACAGCAACGAAAAATTACCTTTCTCAAACGCTACAGGAGGAAGGTTTGAGTCGCGTCCGTTTGTGGTGCAGTCGAAAAGCGATAATTCAAAACAGCCTGACTTACAAACATCTTTGATGCAAGCAGATACATATGGTCATCATTTTTACAAAACTGATTTAGCTAATGAATCAGCTACAGCAGCGGTGCAACCAAAGTTTGATAACCAGCCGATTCAGTTAGGTGTAGACAAAGGACAAGGAAAAGCAAACTTAGGATTAAGCAAAGAATTAGATGATATTAAAAAACAAAACGTAGTTAGCAATTTACTGAAACATAAATCAAAAGAGAAACCCCCAGACATCAATTCAATTAACGTCGGAGTATCATTTCGTACTGATGGTAGAGGAACAGCTCACAAAGGACATGATTTAAAGGCTGTGGAGGCAATGAACCAGATAGAAGGTATGAAAGGATTACAGGTGAATTCTACGACTCTCCCAAGAAACGCAAGTGGAGAAGATACACCTGAAAGAAAAGCAAATTTTAAGGAATTAGATGATATAGACCTCTTGTATATACCTGGTGCCCCAAACGCGAATAAAACTCAAGTTGGGGATAATGAAAAAGATAAAATGTTAAACGTTCCTAAAGCCCCACCTAAGCCTCCTGAATTTTTAGGACAAAAAGAATTAAGCAAAAAACAAGGAAATAAGCTCGCTGAATATGAAAAAAGTAAGGAAAAATACGATAAGACAAAAGATGCTCGAAAATACAATGAACGAGAAAGTAGGTCAAACTACGAACAAAAACTTATAGAAGTAGCTAAAACTCGTGGAATTCCTATATCAGCGGTTTGTGCAGGTTCATGGGAACTTTTGCAAAGTTACGGGGGAGAGGTAAAGACAATTCCTGAAGGAGACCGAGATATTCACAAAGCTTCTAAAAGTAATGATACTTGGAAGATCGGTCATAAAGTAGACGTTAAGGGAGGAAGTATGCTATCAGGAATGATGAACAAGGAAGGGCAAAAGCAAGATATAAATGATGTAAATAGTACTCATTGGGCTTCCCCTCATCGGAAAGGTGAAAAGTTGGTAAAACGCGATAATCAGGAAAAAGATCGAGATCAAGATCCAAATAAAATGCTAGATATTAGTGCAACAGCACCAGCAAAGACTAACACATGGTTTGAAGGAAAAGCATCAAACAAACAGCAACAAGAAAGTACCGTAGAAGCATTTGAATCTAAATTCGGTGCCCCCACACTCGGAATCCAGTGGCATCCAGAAAGTTACTTACCCGGAATGCTTGGAGAGGAACAGGGAAGTGAAGAAGCAAGGAAAGGTAGTCAAGCTATTTTTAAAGGTATGGCGGAGGCTGCACTTACATCTAAGCGCAAAAAAGCAGTAGTTAAAGAATTGGAATCAATGAATCGAAAGCGCAAAGCTTCACAATGAAGTTTGTAACAGTTTCTGGATATAAATTAAATAAATTAAAATCCTCTCGAAGCTCTTCTTTTACTTGTGTACAATCCTCAAAAACTTGATTGCAAACTATTTACATAGTATTTTTTAGTTTTATTAAGACTTACGCCCTGTAGGAATGAATTATCTTGTGTGTCAAGTTAAGGTTATTTCGGGCTCTTAGAAACTGGTCTTTGATTCGTCGGTTACAAAAATTTTTATTAATCACAATTAGGCTATCTATTATTCTGCCCAATTATTAAATCAGTGTTCTAGTTATTCTAGTCTGGTCGAAGGCTCCCACCTGTTATTTTTCAGAATTTAGGTTGCTGTGAAAAGTTAGATTTTTCTATGTTGATCTAAGAATCCATATTTGGTTTTGTCTGGGACTGAGATTGTTCCGAATTGGCAAATATGAAGTTTAGTATTTCTGGTTCGACCGCTAGTAGTTCTGAATTGATTGAAGAAGAATCAATATCCGGTGTTGTTTGGGATTGAGATTGTTCTGGACTGCTCGAAATACTTTGATTGTTGCTATACCCTGTTGGTGGAATACTACTGTGGGAAGAAGAGTACTCTGCTGTTAGTGGTGATGATGAGGTACTAATGGATGAAGCTTCTGGATTGGTGGAGGTTTCTTTTACATTAAATTTTCGTCGTAAATCTGCATTCATCACATTTTCGGCAGTATTTTCGGAGTTTCTTGGTACGCGTATAGATTTTTTCATAACTTCTTTTTTAACTTCTTTTTGAATATCACTAGGTGAATTTTCAATTACTGTTTTCATTTGACTATCTTCGTTGTGCTGAGCCATTTTACCCATCATATTTTGGCGTTCGGCAGCTTTCTTCTTAGAAGTTTTGTCTTGATTAAACCCTCTAAGACCTTTATCTCGTCCTGTCTTTTTCAATTTGCGCGCTCCTGCTAAGGCTGGCTTAACGGAACCTCCAGCTAATGAAAAACCGGCAGCAACAGGGAGTAAAGGCAATACTCCGCCAAATCCTCCTACAGCTCCTAAAGTTCCGCCAGCTGCTGATATAGCACCACTCCCTAAATGTATTTTTTCGCGTCTTTTATTTTTCTTCGCTTCATTGGCAGAATACAAAGCAGTACTTAATATATCTTTTTGTTTGTTGAATTCATTATCATTAGTATTTTCTTGTGTACCCTCTTGCGAGCCATTAGCACTTTCTAGGACTTTGCGAAGTTCTTTCATGCTGCTGCTACCTGCTTGAGGTTCTTTTATTTGATTAGCTGCATTTCCAGCTACACCTTTGAGTGCTTTATAACGATTTCCTTCTTGTTTAATATTCATTGAGCTTTCTGCTATATCTATTGCACCTGACGTGATACCAAATATACCGCCTGCACCAGTTGCTGCGGCTGAAGTTGCTAATGCACCTGCGCTAGTTGCTGCGGCTGAGGTAGCAGCAGCAGCACCTGAACCTATTGTTGTGGCAGTCTTTCCAGTTTTTATACCCGTCTTAACTTTATCTCCTTTCTTGTTAGCATCGTAACCCTCTTTTCCTTCAACTCCTGAAGCTCCAAACCTTAAAGCTGCTGATGTTGCACCTAATGGCACAGACACAGCTGGTGGGCTGAATCTAGATGCTACAGTCAAAATATTACTAGTGGTTTTTGCTCCTTCCTTTCCCCACCAACTTTTCTTTTCATCAGGTTTAGCCTGGAGAACTTTTGTATTTTGTGTTGGATTAGCAATACTTCCAGGCTGGGTATTACCAAGATTATGTCCGTACTTTTTTGCCTGCTGTAAAGATGTTTTTTGGTTCGGTTGTTTTGAACTCAAAGACTTTGGAGGTCGCACCACAAATGGTCGTTCTTGAAACATCCCTTCTGTTGCATTTGTACTTCCTACTGCTTCTCGATTATTTTTTTTATCTATCCAGAGTCGGCTAGACATTTGCAAAACCTCACTTTTAACTAAATTTTTTTTAAATTTCCAAACTCTCAGAAGATATTTATAAATAAGAAATAAATTCTTGTAGGGTGCATTAGGCTCGCGATTATGTATAAATTTAAACTACAAGAAGGGATTTATGGTCTAACGTACCATAATTTTATTGGTGCGTTACTGATAGCTATTCAATACACTCACCTCTGAAGTTAATGGGGACAAAACCATAACCCGACCCCTGACATTTAGATAAAACTTTCACTAAAGTTACCTTCGGATTAGCGCGATCGCTTCCATTAAATTTGATTTTTCCGGTTGCATTCCTGGCTGATTTAAAGTCATTGTTGGATAAAATTTGATTGACACCTTTTCGAGTCGGATCTTCCCTAACAGTCTGAGCTAAAACGCGAGTAGCATCATAAGCTGTTGCAGTTAACCAGCTAACATTACTTGTCTTCCAAAAGCTATCAGCATTCTTAGAAAATTGCTTGTTATTAAAAGGATGCCATGCTACGGCAACCTTTAGCTGATTTCTCGCTGCTTTTTCTCCCACATCCGTAATAGTTTTACTCCTGTAGAGAGTGTCTGCTGCTAAGAAGTGCATCTTGGGGTCTTGATTTGCTTGAATTATCTTATATGCGTTCGATAAAGCTTTGGTTTGTCCACCATCAGGAATTAGGACAATTGCACTCATTCCTTGTTTTTTGGCTTCATTGAGAGCTTTTTCTGCATTAAAAGAATTGCTTGCTAAATTAAATATTTCCCTATCTGGCACGCTGTCATTAATAGTTTTGTTGTCTCCTAAATTTCTCTCGACTTCACTCTTAAGAGACTCACTAAATGATTCACCCCTACTCCAAAATATTCCTACTTTCTGGGGTTTTTGCCAACTGCTCATAAATTCTCCAATATCTCTACCTGCTACAGCATCGCTAGGAGCAATACGATACAAGTTTTTCTCACCGGATAATCCCACGGAAGTACTTGCTGGTGAAACTAACGCGAGTCCATTTTGTTGATATTTTGGCAGTACTTCTTTAACAATACTGCTGGAATAATGACCGACAACTCCTAAGATACCTTTATTTTTACCTAATTGTTCTGCAATCTCAGGTGCCTTATTTTTATCATTCGCATCGTTTGCGATCGCAACTTTTAGGTATATGCGTCTTTTTATAGCTAAATACTGTGCTTGAGCTACACCACGTAACATTTCCAAAGCTTGATTGGAGATATCTGCTTCTTGGTCTTGTTGTATATTTCTTAAAGGAGCAGCTACTGCAATAGTACGAACCTGTCGTGGAGAAATATCACCTCTAGCAATTAAGTTAAGGACTCTAGCATTGTTTTGATAAATTAAAGTTTCAGGGTCTGGCATTCCATCTTTATAAGTTCGACTAAAAGCTTTAGAAAATAGCTTTTCTGCACTTCTGTAATTACCCTTTCCCATCTCTCTCATTCCCTGGATTTTTTCTTGAGGAGGAGCTTTAATTTGACCATTTAAAGAAACTAAACTTTCTTCACCACAGCTAATACTGTCTCCCGGTTGCAGATTACAGGGAGAAGAGTTTGCAATTCCTGTGTTTTCACTTTCTGTACTTGTAATCTGACTACTTTGAGTACTCCGTATTATTAGCGTAAAGATTGCTGATAATGCTACTAAAGCTCCACAGGCTATAGCTATATTTTTTACAGACCAGTTTCTTTCCAAAAATTTTTTGTATCTAGGAGGATTGCTCTGTGGAGGATTACTCGGATTTACGTAACCATTATTGTTGTATTGGGGGGGATTACTCGGATTTACGTAACCACCATTGTTGTATTGGGGGGGATTACTCGGATTTACATAACCATTATTGCTGTATTGGGGAGGATTACTCGGATTTACGTAACCACCATTGTTGTATTGGTAAGGAATATTCTGGGGAGGATTGCTCGGATTTGATGAAGTAATCTCCTGGGGTATGAATGGTAAAGATTTCTCTATTTCTTCCTGGATATGATCTAAACGTGCAAGAAGATTGCGTGTATCTTCAGGACGTTTTGTGATATCACCCTCCATTAAGTCATTGATTAACTTTATTAATAATGGAGAGATAGGATAAAAAACTTGTTCATACCATCTAAAAATAGTTCCTTCCATCTCCATTTGACGGGGTTGTCTACCTGTTAATAGATATACAAAAGTTCTACCCAGAGCATAAAAATCCGATTTTTTTTCTGCTTGTCCAAAACTTTGTTCTGGTGGTTGATAACCGGGAGTTCCTATCTGGGTAGTTATGCGGGTTCCATATTGATTGAAACAGGTTTCTTTTACAGTTCCAAAGTCTATCAAAACTAGTTTTTGGTCTGTTTGTCGTCGCATAATATTTGATGGTTTGATATCTCGATGAAAAAAATCTTTCTCCTCATGTATAAAATCAAGAATATCAACTATCTGTTTGAACCATCGCAATGCTCGTTCTTGAGTAATAGGTCCATTACTTTCAACCCACTGTTCTAGATTTATTCCTTTAACTTTTTCCATAACCAGACAGTGTACTTGTTTCCCATCACTTAAGGGGAAAGAAAACTTATCATATCCTAAAGGAATACCTGAATTTTTATGTCCAGAAACTAAGAAATCTTGTTCGCGTTGGAATAATCTAGTTAAAGCTGTAAATTTCTTCTCCCCATCAATTTCTACATCATCATCATAAATTATTTTTAAAATCATTTTTGCATTACTATCGTTGGAAGAAATATCTTTGATCTCAAATATTTCAGTACAAACAGACTCATTTCTCATAATGCTTTTATTTGCACGATAGTGACTATTAATTATCAATGAAGTACCGCAACTCATACATAAATCTATATCATCTGGATTGTAAGATTGTTTGCAGTTAGGATTAATACAATAGCTCATAATTAAAAAGGTGATGTAATTTCAAAAGTAAAAATAAATCGTAAAACTAAAAAAAGTCTAACAGAAAAAATTAAGAAGAAATCTAATATTTAATCAATATCTTTTAGATAGATTTAGGACTTACGCACTTGTAACAAAAAATAAGGCTTTGAGATTGCTAACCCTACGGTTCCTTCGGACAGAATTCCGTTATTGTTGCGTCAGTCCTGAGATTTAAAGCTGTGTCTTTTGTAATATCAACTCTTCACCTCCTTCTTCTTGAACTGCATCTGGGTCTAGATTCCAATTATCTCGAAGATGCTCTTTCACTTCTCTATCGTCATCAATAACGCGATCGCGGACTAGTTCAGCAGAGTTTTTTATTTTTATCTGTTGTTGATTATCGTTGGCTTTTCTCGCTTCAGATTTATTAACATTATCCTGAGAAATTTTCTTTACAGCACGCTGAGTAACAGTAAACATATTGTTGTTATCTAGTGTATTTATTGCTTCTCTCTTTGCTATATATCCATTTCTTGTCTTTGCTTTCGGGGCAGGTGTATTTTTATCATTTTCATATATAGGAGGAGGAGCAACAAAGTTATTTTTTTCTTGGCTATTTTCTTTACTATTTTTTTCATTTACTTTTGCTTTTACTTTTGGGTCTTCAGATTTATCTTTCACTTCCAAGTCTTTCTGTTTGGGTGCATGATTATTTTCTGATATTTTTATATTATTATTGTCATCAATTTTATTATTTTTCTTGTTTTTACTATCTTTATCTTCTTTCTGCTTACTATTATTCTGATAGCTATCTTGAGAATTATTGCGGTAACTATTTAGTTCAGATATTTCATGATATTTATTTCCTGTTTTATCAGAATATTTATAACCTTTATAAACAGTCTTGTCATAATTACTTATATTATTATTTATACTGCGATCACTTTGATTCTTATCTACTAAATTTCTGTTAATATCTTTCTTAATATTTAATGTGCTTAATATATTATTCGGATTAATATTTGATTTACTAACATCTAAAAACTTACTTGGTGGCTTTTCATTATCAGTTTTTGATAGTTTGTTGGGGGATGAGTTAGTAAGTAATGACTTATTTAAGTCTAAATTAGAACCCGAAACCAAACCCGAAACATACTTCTGCCTTTCCTCTTCCAAGACTGAAAACATTTGTATTGGAGTATTAATAAATCCACCATCAGGCTGAATTTTACTGAAGTGATGACCGTAACGTTCTGCTTGACTGAAAGAAATTCCTAGATTATGCGATGTGCTACATTGCTTCTTCTGCTGCACAATGAAAGGTCGTCTGAGCAATCTCCTTGAATCGAGAGCATTTACAGACGAAGAATCTTTTTTCTTCTGCCCTTTTCTATCGCGATCGCAAAGTTGATAACTCATAAAAAACTTGTAATGTAAAATTTCAAATGTATATAATCTCAGTAATTCAGTATGAAGGAGATAAGTCAATATAAAAAACTAGACTTAAGTCTAATTTTTTATCAGATTTTTCATTAACCAATTAAGCTATAGTTTTACTTAGCTGTAACTTATGCACTTACTTTAGATTCCACTACTACACTATTAAGAAAATTTGTGATTGAAAAGCTCTGACATGAATTTAGAGAAAACCTTACTCCTTGTAAAAAGAGGTAGTAAGGGTTACTTATTGATTTTACTGATTTATAGAGAGTAGCTCGTAAATTTGACTTTAAATAGGACAAGTAAAATCAAGTGGACTCTATATGGGTATACCTATTTTCAT
>JBCCDM010000298.1:0-8211 GCA_039030795.1 Cyanobacteria bacterium P01_A01_bin.84 | reverse complement strand
CGCGGTGCTCGGGCTCTCGGCGCTCGCGGCCCAGGCTTCGGGCGTCTTCCTGGTGCTGAAGTGGCTTGGGATCGTAGAGTATAACAGCTGTATTTTATTTATAAAAATAATACTTGTGCATTAATTAACAAATTTTTAAGATAGAAGAGACAATAAAAACAGTACGAAGTACGTATCATTAATGATAAGTATAGGAATCATCACGGTACTTGTTTTTAAAGGGATAGACCTGTAGTAGCTTGTCGTAGAGCAAACAGAAAAAAAGAGGAAAAACGCCTTTAATTTTTTAATTGAAAACGATTTTTAAAATTGTTAACTAAAACAATAATTTAACTTAAAATCTAGGTCAGTTAAAACTTAGCAAAAATAATAATAATTGTGAATAAAAAACAAATTCAAGATATTTATCCACTTTCCCCTATGCAACAAGGGATGCTCTTCCATAGTCTTTATGCTCCCAATTCTGGTGTCTATATCATTCAGGTAAGTTTTGAAATTCACGGAAGCTTAGATATTGCTGCATTTGAGCAAGCTTGGAAAGTTACTATTGATACATATCCAATTTTACGTACGGCTTTTGTTTGGGAAAAGATAGAAAAACCATTACAAGTTGTGGGACGAGAAGTTAAAGTACCTATTGTATTAATTGACTGGTCATCCCTCGAAGAGTTAAGACAAAATCAGCAGTTAGAAGAATTATTGTATAACCAGCGAAAACAAGGATTTAATCTTGCGAAAGCACCATTGATGAGGTTGATTTTAATTCACAAACAGCCACATTGTTACCAGTTTATCTGGATTTATCATCACCTATTACTTGATGGTTGGTCTGTTCCTCTTGTACTTAAAAGTGTCTTAAACACTTACAGTGTTATCAGCAAAGATAAGTATTCCATCAAGTCTTTGAGTGAATCAAATATAAACAAACCTCGTCCTTACAAAAATTATATTGCTTGGTTACAGCAACAGAATTTATATGAAGCTGAGCAGTTTTGGAGAAAAAAACTTGCTGGGTTTAGCGTACCAACACCATTTAGGGTAGATAAAAGAGTTGAACAATCTCAAAAAATATATTTTAATAATCGAACTAATAATCAAGATAATAATAAAGAACAGCAAATTCAACTTTCACAAGAAAACACTGCTAAACTGCAAGCGATCGCAAAAAAGCATCAATTAACTCTTAATACTTTTATTCAAGGTGCTTTTGCATTGATGTTGAGTTGGTACAGTGGTGAGAATGATGTAGTTTTCGGGGTTACGAGTTCGGGTCGTCCATCGGGGTTATTAAATTCAGAATTTATGGTGGGTTTGTTTATCAATACTCTACCAATGCGGGTTAACCTCGATAATAAATCCCTTTTACCTTGGTTAACACAACTCCAGGAACAACAATTAGAAATACAACAATATGAATATACTCCATTAGTAGAAATCCAGCGTTGGAGCGATATTCCTAAAGGTTTACCTTTATTTGAAAGTTTGATTGTATTTGAAAATTACCCAGTAGAAGATAATTTAAAATCAACATTAGAAGATTTAAGTATCAGAAATATTCAGAACAAGGAACAAAATAACTATCCTTTAGGATTATATGTAACTGCGGATTCGGTTATAAAACTGCGAATCTTATATGATAGCGATCGCTTTGATGATGAAAGCATTCTCAGAATGTTGGGTCATCTACAGGTATTGTTAGAAGGGATTGTAGATGCTTTAGAGTATGATACCGAGCTTATATTATCAGAACTACCTTTACTAACTAATTCAGAACGACAGCAATTATTATTTGAATGGAATAATACTAAAGCTGATTATTCCGATGAGAGCATTCACCAGCTATTTGAATTACAAGTAGAACTTACTCCAGACAAAATTGCAGTTATATTTGAGTCTCGACAGCTTACATATAAACAGCTAAATCAAAAAGCAAATCAACTTGCACGTTATTTACAATCAATTGGTGTAGAGAAGGAAACACGGGTAGGAATTTGTGTAGAACGTTCTGAAAAAATGGTTGTGGGGTTACTCGGTATCCTCAAAGCTGGTGGAACTTATATTCCTCTAGATCCAAGTTTTCCTCAAGAACGTTTGAAATTTATGGTTGAGGATTCGGGGATAGATTTTTTAGTTACTGATTTGGTCACTGATTCTGAGGAGAGGCTCTATAAAACTTCCATAAATGATATTTCTACACATCACAATTCAAATAATACCATTAATACCATCCCTCTGAATGCCATTTGGGAATTAATTACAAAACAATCAGATGAAAATCTACCACCTCAAACGACCCCTGAAAATTTAGCTTATATTATCTACACTTCAGGTTCCACAGGGGTACCCAAAGGGGTGAAGATTTCACATAAATCTTTGGTCAACTGTCTTGAGTCAATGCAGAAAGAACCGGGAATATCTGAAGATGATGTATTTTTCAGTGTAACTACATTATCCTTCGATATTGCAGCCTTAGAATTATATCTACCATTAATTACAGGTGCCCGTCTAGTTATTGCAAATCGAGAAAGTATTTTAGATGGAAGTCAGTTAATCCGAAATATTGAAAACAATCAAGTAACTATAATGCAAGCTACTCCCGTAAGCTGGAAGTTATTACTCTCAGCAGGACGGAAAGTAAACCAAAATAATCAACAGTTAAAGATTCTTTGTGGTGGAGAAGCTTTAGATATAAGTATTGCAAAAGAATTACTCAAATGGGGTAGGGAAGTATGGAATTTATATGGTCCAACGGAAGCAACCATCTGGTCTGCTGTTACACAATTTAAAGATGTTCCATGTTCTATCTCTAAAAATACTTTTGTTCCCATCGGTAAACCAATTAACAATACTCAGTTTTACGTCCTTAATAATGATTTACAAGCTGTTCCTATTGGAGTACCAGGAGAATTATATATCGGTGGGTCGGGATTAGCTTCATGTTACTTAAATAGACCAGAATTAACAGAAAAAAGATTTATCAAAAATCCTTTTGATAAGTTAAAAGTCAAAAGTCAAAAGTCAAAAGAAGAAGAAGAAGAATTTATTTCCCCCTCCGCTCCCTCTGCTTCCCCTGCTCCCTCCGCTTCCTCCACTCTTTATAAGACAGGCGATCGCGTTCGTTATTTACCTTCAGGGGACTTAGAATATCTTGGTAGAACTGACTATCAGGTGAAGTTAAGAGGTTTTCGGATTGAATTAAGTGAGATTGAAGCGATTTTGATGCAACATCCCCAGGTAAAAGAAGCGGTGGTGGTATTGCATGAAAACCGAGATGATAGCCAATTAATAGCTTACGTTATTTCTAACTCGGAAGTCTCGCAAATACAATTAAAAATTCAGTTACGAAAGTTCCTAGAAAGTAAGTTACCATTTTACATGATTCCTTCTCAATACATAAATTTAGAAAAATTTCCTCTGACTCCAAACCTGAAGATAGACCGGAAAGCTTTACCAATAACCCAAGAAACTAGTCGGGAATTAGAAATTGCTTATGTCAAATCCAAAACTGAAATCGAACAAGCGATCGCCTATGGTGGATATTACAGTGTCATCGCACAAATTTGGGGGACAGTGTTACAGGTCGATAAAATTGGTATCCATGATAACTTTTTTGATTTAGGTGGACATTCTCTACTCATGATTAAAGTTCACGCTCAGTTATGCGAAAAGTTTGATATTAATCTGCCCCTGATGGAAATGTTTCGCCACCCTACAATTCATTCTCTTACAGGCTATTTTAGCAATCAGGGTAATGAAATTAATTCTCAAGCTGACTTTCACAAAAATGAATCCAGAGAACAGCAGATAAGAGCAGGTAAAGATAGAATCAAACAGCGATTGCAGCGTAAAAAAGGCAAATAGATCGATATTGCGCTAGTACTTCAATATTACTGGAATACCTATCGGCTGCAAGTCAAGACTGCGATTACTGGCATAATCAAAGGTTAACTCTAAAACTGGATAAGAATCTCTTTCTACCTCTATCATCCCATTCTCTTCTAACATTGATAGGGGATCGCTAAAGTTGCTTGATTTCTCAATTGCGATACGAATATTAGTAAGCTTTTTAATTCCCAGAGGATGATTTGCTAATCTCTGATGAGCTTCAATGCTTGGGTTAAAGAGATTTGGAAATGAGATTGACTCTGGTATCACAAAACACAGAGGTTCTATCTGATTAACCAGATTAGAGGCTGCAAAGTTAATAAAGTTGTCTGTATTATAATGAGTGCTTGAATGTCCTGAATTTAAGCTCTGGTGCGGTAGTACCCGCCGTAAGCGATCGCTATTAATACTATTTCCTCTTTGATGTAAAGCTATACCAAATGGCGAAGTAGAAGAATCTTCCCAATTACTTCTTGCTATAAAATCAATACCCGAACGCATAGCATATATCTCAGAAGTGTCCTCATCTTCGACCCAAATCAATTCTATATAACTGTTTTCAAAAAAAATTAGGTTAGAAGCTGTCCCTTGCTGAGGATGGGATAAAGAGTAGTCACTGCATACTAAACCCAACTGTCTTAATAAAGCCGTATTCGGTACAGATTTAACACAAACAAAAATATGGTCTATTTCGAGCAAGGGATTGCCTATAAGTAATTTCGTCATTAGCTATTATTAAATCCACCTTATTTAATATCCTTTTTAAGCAATATAGATAGCTTTTATGCGGTATTGAGCAATACTGGGAACTGCGGTATCTGGTTAAATCTATATTAAATTTACATTAATTTTTTTCTGCTTAGTTATGTATTTTTTATAACTTTCATGATTAGCCTGAGCTTTTCTTCACAACTTATGTGTTCTACAAAATCATCCTTCGGCAGGGTTAAATCCTATTATTCTCAATAAGGACTTCGAGTCATGGAAATTGAGAATCATAGGCTATAAAGTTTGCATTATTAATAATATTCCTGTGAACTGAATCTTTACTTACAGAAATACCCTTTCTAAAGACGAGTAACAAACCAGTATAGATGATCTTATGCATAATTATCTGTATGTACACCCACATATAATTTAGAAGGTTGATCTTAAAAAAAGTAAATCGTAACTGATGGCTGTAAGTAATACATCTACAACTGTAAAACTCTGAGGACTTTGAAAAAAATAGATATGGCGATCGTAAATTCCGGAAAAAGTCTAAAACAATTTGAATATATACATATGACTAATTTAAGATATTTTATTAGCAATAATTTTCATTAAGCGATATCAAGTAATTTCTTGTCAAGAGTTTAGTTCTTTTTTTAACAAAAATTATATATTTTCCGAAATTATGAGTACTGCTGTCGTAACCTAAAATTAGAACTACATTTTCCTGTTGAATAATAAAGTATGATTTAAGAGTTAAATTGGAGCTAGCTGTGAACGAATTAGACAAGAGCAGAAAGATTACTGCATCTGAGTTTGATTACCAAGCCTTGAGCGATCAAAAGCGATCGCTAGTCATGCAGCGTACTGGTGAAATTCGGGAGCGTTTGCAACGCTCAGCTCAAGACATATGGGAAATTGGTCAGAGGTTAGCTGATGTACGCACTCAACTTGGACACGGACAGTTCGACAGTTGGCTGAAAGCAGAGTTTGGCTGGAGCAGACGTACAGCTTACAATTTTATCAATGTTTATGAAACTTTTGGCGAACGTGCAAATCTTGCACAAATAGATATCGCAACTTCTGCACTTTACCTTTTAGCTGCTCCTTCTACCCCTAAAGATTTAAGGGAGGAGTATTTGCTGAAGGCTAAAGAAGGGGAGAAGATTACTCATAAAGAACTGCGTTCAGGAATTGACCAGAAGAAACGAAAATCAACCCCAAAAAGCACAGAAAACAATACTACAGAAAACAATACAGGAGATAGTGCAGATAACTCCACAGAATCTGAAAATCTGTCTCTTGCTTCTCAATCCTCAAGTCAAGTTGAACAACCTGTTAATAACCCCTCCATACCCAACACCATTAATTTTGCTATTCCAAAGATAGTTGATGTAGAATCTGTAGAAGTTATCGAAACCCAAACAAATGAATCTTCGCTGGCAGTAGGTAAAGTAATTAAAAATGGTTGGTATGTACTAGAAGGACAGCATTTGGTATTCTGTGGAGATACAGCCTCAGTTGAATTTCATGCTTACGTACCAGATATCAATTTAGCTATAGCTGTCACTTCTAATAACTGGGATCACGATTGGTTAATTGATGTAGCTGCAAATTTAATTGTTTTACAAGAGACAGAATTAGACCAGTATAAACTGGAACAGCTGATTAATATGTTTTCCAAACCTGGACAAACGATTGTTTTTCCTTGGCTACCATACAAAAATATGATTGCGATCGCAAGTAAGTTGAATAGAAAAATTATAGCAGGTGATGTATCTCAAGAAAGATGTAATCATGCAGTTCAATCATCTGGTTTAGATTTTGCGTCAATTATCCTATAGAAGTGATAGTGTTTAGTAATACTGTAGGTAATGGTGTAGAATATTAGTCTAACATGATACATATATTCAGCAGCTTCATATAAGTTAAGATAGAACAAGATAAAGCAAACTAGGATAGAGCAAATTAAAGATACGTTTGTATTTTAATACAGATGTAATTTCATCTATTGTGATAGTATAGGTAGAAAGAAATAAGTATCCCCTCTTCAATGATTCATTTTATAGTTGTCCAATCTTAGCTATCCAGTTTTAGCTATCCAAAATAAAAAATTTTTTACACAATAAATTTGCTCAAGTATGGAGTTGTTTAATATTGTCTTTGGTTTCCTAAAATATGTTTTAACTGGATTAATCATCTATGGAGTCTTTATGTTGATAGAAAGATTGGCTCCAGCTGAACCATCACAGCCATTTAAACATATGTTTTTTAACATACAGTGGTATGTAGTCTATACCTTTTTCGGACTCACAATCAATGCTTTGGGAATTGCAGCATTAGTAAAAATAATTCAAAATTGGTCTGGTGGACCTTATTTAAACTTACCTACACCTAATAATTTAGTAGAAAAAATTCTAGGTATTTTGCTTTACTTTCTCATAGTAGACTTCTTCTATTACTGGTTTCACCGCTTTCAACACACCAGTCCATTTTTGTGGGAACAGCACAAATTTCATCATAGTGAAGTCTCTTTAAATGTCACGAGTACTAGACGAGTACACTGGTTAGAAGAACCATTAGTTTTGGCTTTTATTGTCATTCCTATGAGTGTATTATTTAGGATTGAACCAGTTGCAGTAGGGATATTAGCATTTATTGAAATTCTCTGGTTACAATTCATCCATTTAAATTTACGTTTGGAACTAGGTTTTTTGAATCCAGTGATTGTAGGACCCCAACACCACAGAATTCACCACTCATTTGCACCACAACATATAGACAAAAATTTTGCAGTTTTTTTCCCTATTTGGGATATTATTTTTGGTTCCTACTGTCCCGGAAAGAAAGGTGAATTTCCACCTACTGGTTTAAATGCAGAACAGAATCAAGATGAGTATAATAATCTTTGGACTGCGAACATATTACCTTTCAGAGAATGGTTCGGAGAGCGTTATTTTGGAGCTTTGACGAAGAAGTTTAGGTAAAGGTAGGGGTTTAGTATCTCTTACCCCTACCACCCATCAATCCAAAATAAAAATGAAACAACAATAAATTAAGTGGCAAAAATTACCTGTACTTCGAGCGATCGCTATGTAATAATAACGAAACATTAAGATATTTTCTTATTAATCTTAATCAATAGGGTCTCGAACAGATTTATTAGGTAGATAAAACCATTTAAATAAAACCATTTAAATAAAACCAGATTATTAAATCAGTTCTTAAAAGACGTTTTAAAGTATTTTTTTTATGAATGCGATATGAGTAATAATGGATTAGAAATTGCTATTATCGGCATGGCTGGAAGATTTCCAGGTGCTAAAAATATAGATGAATATTGGCAAAATATCAAAAATGGGGTGGAATCAATTCGTCCTCTGACGGATGAATATTTACTTTCCCAAGGTGTAGATAAGTCACTTTTAGAAAATCCTCAGTATGTCAAAGCTGGAGCATTACTGGAGGATATAGAGCTTTTTGATGCTGATTTTTTTGGATTTAGTCCCAGAGAAGCGGAAATATTAGATCCCCAACAGCGTTTATTTTTAGAGTGTGCGTTTGAAGCTTTGGAAACCGCAGGATATAATCCCCAAACTTATCAAGGTTCCATTG
>JBCCDM010000297.1:0-8233 GCA_039030795.1 Cyanobacteria bacterium P01_A01_bin.84 | reverse complement strand
TTTATATATTTTTTCAGTAATTTTCTTGCCTATAAATTAAGTTTATTTCAAATATTGATGTATTTATTTGTATATATAAATACGCGATCGCTTGATAAAGCAGTCTTATTTTTTTTGTTGCTTAACTTTTGTAACATTTTTAAACCAACCACGTCGCCAGAAGAACAATATCAGACTACCTGCTATTACTATCATTAATCCCCAGCAAGCCACATATCCCCAGTACCAATTCAATTCTGGCATATTGAAAGGTGAAGCTTGGGAATTGAAATTCATGCCGTATACGCCGACAATAAAAGTCAGGGGAATAAAGATAGTTGAGATAACAGTTAATAGCTTCATAATTTCATTCATTTTATTGCTAACAGCAGATAAATAAACATCCATTAAACCAGAAGCTAATTCCCTGTATATTTCAATTATGTCGATAATTTGAACAGTATGATCGTAACAATCTCGGAAGTAAACAAATACATCTTCATTAATTAAAGAACTTTTATCCCTAATTAATATACTAATAGCATCTCGTTGGGGCCAAATAGCACGACGCAAACCAAGTAACTCTCGTTTAACTTGATATATTTTTGCTAAAGTTTTCTCATTCGGATTAAGCACCACCTCATCTTCTAATTCTTCTATTCGTTCTCCATACGCTTCTAAAACCGGAAAAAAGCCGTCAATAATAGCATCCCAAAGAGCATATGCTAAATAATCAGGTCCATGAGAACGGATAGTACCCTTATGATGACGAATGCGATCGCGTACTGAATCAAAACAATCTAATTTTGGCTCTTCCTGAATGCTTAATAAGTAATGCTGTCCTAAAATAAAACTTACTTGCTCGGTATGAAATCCCTCATTATTTTTCAACGGTATTACCATTCGAGCAATAATCACCAAATGCTCCTTATAATCCTCGACCTTCGGACGTTGGGGAACATTGACGACATCTTCGAGAACAAGAGAATGTAAACTAAAAACTTCACCTAAACCCTGTAATATCTTTTCACTACCCAAACCCCGGACATCAACCCAGGAAACAGAATGGGTATCCAAATGCTCGGCACACATTTGTGGTGGTATATTTTTTAATGGAATGAGTTTGGATTCATTATAGTCAATTAAATAAATTTCAGAAGGTGTAGCATCCCATTCAATATTAAGGGTTCCAGGTATAGTCCCTGGTCGATCGTAAAAGTCATCAAATAAATCTTCACTCATGCATTTGACAGTCATAATATCTAAGAAAAAAACGAATATAACTATATTTTCCAGCAAACGTACAGAAATATATATTTTTTAATAATTACAAGTGAAGAAAATATATTAAGTTATATCAATTTGAATTGAGTATTGTTTGTAAGAAATGCCTAATAGATTTTGAAATGATTAGCGAACCGACAGGTTTATTGTGAAAGGTTTATTTTGGAAATATAAAGTAATAAATTTATCCCCTAACAAATCAAAAATTGTTAGGGGATAATAATCTCAAGAACTTAAAAATTAAGTTTTTTTTTAAACTTAATTGTTTAATTGTGATGGTGTATGAATTGAAATATTATTTGATATCCAAAAGTTCCACATCAAACATTAGAGTTGCATTGGGAGGAATAACACCACCAGCACCACGCGCACCATATCCCAAATCTGGGGGAATAATTAGTTTACGACGACCGCCGACTTTCATCGTACCAACACCTTCATCCCAACCTTTGATGACTTGTCCGACACCAATTTGAAAATCAAAAGGACGATTGCGATCGCGGGAACTATCAAACTTTGTCCCATCTTCTAAAGTCCCAGTATAGTGGACTACTACCTTCTGTCCAGGTTTAGGACTTTCACCAGTACCCTCTTTAATTTCCTCATATTTGAGTCCACTTGGGGTAGTAACAATTTTTTCGTCAGACATATCGCTTTTCGCTTTTGGAGTATTTGTTTCTGTAGTAGGGATTGGTGTCGCTACGGTTGTACTTACAGGAGATACAACAACTGCTGGTTCTGAGTCAGTAGAATCAGCAGTAATATGCGTACAAGCTAAAGTTACAGTACATAACAACACCAAAGCCGCACTTAGTAATATTGCTCTCAAAATCAGTCCTCTCTAAAATTAGGCTGTCTGGGAATTAATTACCAGTAAGACAGAACTTAGTTTATCAGTTGTTAGTTTGGAATTGCTAATTACTAATTGATAATTGGTAACGGTTGATGAGTAGAAAAGATTACGGGAGAACTATATAACTATATTCTCACAGGGTGTGCGTTAGTGTTCACTATTAATCATTACCCACTAACTGTTGAGTAGGAATTACTCAACACCTCCCTTTCAGGTTGGTGTGAACCTCCTTGCTGTTCAAGGCGATCTTCACCTAATCTATATTCGTCATTTTCTTCAACTTTTACCGCCAAATTTTATTTTCCAAATCTCTTATTTGACGTTCCAATCGGTCAATTCTACCCCGCAATTCATCAACTTCTGACTGACGCGCTACCCCTAAATCTTGCATCATGTTGCGCATCTGTCTTTCCATATTAGTTTCCCAATTCCCTTGCTCAGATTTTAACTCTTCTACCATGTCCTCCATAACAGCTTTTGCTTGCTCGGGATCTAGTTTTCCATCTTTAACCATTTTCTCACTGGCTTCCCGTAGTTTTTCCGCCATTACAGTAGTAGTACCCACACCAAGCATAAATAAATCTTGCATCCAATTGTTACTTTTCATACTTCCTCTTAAAAAAATGATTAACTCTAATTTGTTTTGACTTTATTAAATTTATTAGCTATGAGCTAAAGCGAAATTTTAATTCGCTGCTCTTCTTAGCTGTTCTTTTTAGCTGTTACTTTTAAAATAGCGCATAAAAAATAGAAGATTGAGCAAGTCTATTGTAATAGGTTGCTTTCATACTTTGCTAAAGAAGGAACACTTTTTCCGGTATTGGATAATTTTCTACGAACAATTAAATAGAACAACTTTAGGAAAAACACTTTACCTATCCGAAGAATGCAAGATTTCCTTCAATTTCTTGTTTTAGTTAAACGACTGGGTGCATTAGTCAAAACTATAAATAAATCTTCACTCACTATGACTGCACTATGACTAATTATTTAGAACATAAGTTAAACCAAATATTTCATAAAAATAAGCAAACAGAATATGCTCGTCCTTTAACATCCATCAAAGAGCGAGATTTACAAGTATTAAACTCGCTATTTGCAAATATTGATGGTGAGGAACTAGAAGCTGACATTAATAAGCATTTGCAGAAGATAACCCCCGAACCTCCTTGGGAAGGGAAAAATTATAGTTTTCTGAAGGATTTTATTTAGTGGATGATGGGGAATAGGAATAACTACGACTACGCTATTAATTTCTTAAGTCTTCGAGTCTGCCAATTCCTCCCTTAACCAGAATGGACTTCAACCAAATCTAAATCAAAAACTTCTGCAAAAGATTTTGCAATCACCGGACGAACTTCAGAGCAGGTAATATCAGGAAGCCATTGAGCTAAACTACCTACAGGTTTATGAGAAATTCCACAGGGTACAATCGCTTTGAATCCATTCATGTTGGGACATACATTCAAAGCAAAGCCATGCATTGTTATCCAGCGACTAACCTTAATACCGATAGCTGCGACTTTATACCCTTCTAACCAAACACCAGTTAAAGATGGTATTCTTTCACCCTTCAAGCCATAAACTGCTAGAACTCTAATTAATACTTCTTCTAATTGACGTAGGTACCAATGTAAATCTTGACGATGTCGTTTGAGATTTAAAATAGGATACCCTACTAATTGACCGGGACAATGATAAGTTACTTCTCCTCCCCTTTCTACCCGATAAACTTGGGTATCAATGTTTGCTGGATCAAAATTCAAAAACTGCTCATCAGCACCTTTTCCAAGGGTATAAACAGGGGGATGTTCTAAAATCAGGAGTACGTCTGATAAATCTGGTTGGGCAATCCTTTGACTTAACAACTCTTTTTGCCAAGAATGCGCCTTATTATATAGAACTACTTTTTGATTATATAGTAAACATTGATTCATTGAATGAATTTCATGATTTATACGGTGAAATATGGCGATCGCTAACTTATAAGAAACATCATAATTCTAGTCATGACCTACTTCTTTTCAGTAAATGTCAAGTAATGCAAAGGATTTTGAAGGAAAGTCAAGGGAACCCACATTGGAAAATAGTAAATGCTAATTTTGATATATATACTTTAGATGGTTGAAGCCGGAGTTCTCTGTAACAACCATCACGCTGAAACAAAGGGAGCAAATCTACTGTTTGATAGTACTTATTGGCGTTGTTGTTGAAATACGATACAAGATGAGATTTACACAAGAACTTTGCACAAGAACTTTGCACAAGAACTTTGCACAAGAACTTTGTACAAAATTATCAAAGGTAACGCGCAGGATATATCTTTTGTTTTTAGTTAGCTCAATAAGTACCAATTCTCAATCATTAGAGATTTGTTTTCCATAAATTCTGGAGTTCGCGATCGCCCTGAGTGTAATCAGTTAGATTCAGTTAGATTCACCAAAAAGATCGTATTGAAAATACATATAGCGCGGGAGAGTTTACATGAAGCTTGTCATCCACGGAAAAAATATCGAAATTACCGATGCTATTCGCGAGTATGTGCATCAAAAAATTGAAAAGGCTGTTAACCATTTTCAGAACATCACCAATGAAGTGGATGTGCATTTGAGCGTAGCTCGTAACCCCCGAATTAATCCCAATCAGTCAGCAGAGGTGACAATTTTTGCTAATGGTAATGTTATTCGTGCTGAAGAAAGTAGCGAAAATTTATATGCAAGTATTGACTTAGTCGCAGATAAAATTACTCGTCAATTACGCAAGTATAAAGAAAGAAAGTATAATAACAAGAAGACTCAAGCCCATCCAGAGCGAGAACTGATTACTCAACCAGAAGTTGTTGTTGCAGACTTAATCGGCGATCGCACTCCAGAATTACCCGATGAAGTTGTCCGTACTAAGTATTTTGCCATGCCTCCAATGGCAGTTTCCGAAGCTTTAGAGCAATTACAACTGGTGGGACACGATTTCTATATGTTCCTCAATGCCGAAACTAATGAGATTAACGTGATTTACGAACGCAATCACGGTGGTTACGGCGTACTTCAACCGCGAAATACTAGCGCTAATCATAACGGACATAGCAATGGTAATAGTAATGGTAAGTCTGCTCGTCCCCAAGTAGTCATGTCCAATAAACCTCATTAGATATCTGCGAGAGAAATTTAGTAGAGGCGTTCAATTGAACGTCTCTACGGGGATTATGGGTCTATTTGACCCCCCATAACTAAATAATTATCTTCCGTTCTTACCAAATACATCAATCTCGTATTCGCAAGATTCTTCTATTTCACTGACATAACCACATTTCGCATCACTAAACGCATCGCAATAGCTTACATAAGGCTTAATATCTAGTACTGGTGTTTGGTCAAGTAAATCAATTCCTTCTACATATAAAATTAAACCCTCTACTTTGATAAGTTTGGATGCGCTAAGTCCAATAGGATTAGGTCGGTGAGGGGCACGGGTTGCTAATGTACCCCTTTTTACACGGGCTCCACGGGGAGGGATAACAGTGGGGTTCCAGTGCTTATTTAAATGAAGCCAAGTAATCACCCAAATATACTCAAAACCATCTATATCTTTCAGTGCAACAGTAGGGACAACATGATTGAATAATTCAATTGTTGCCACAGCAGGCTGATAATCTGATGGTGCAGATTGAAGTTGGGACTGCCTAGGAGTTCCATGTCTTTCTTTATATGGAGAATGAACTACGCCAATGGGACGGAGCGTAATATCATCGGGGAAAGAAACAGATTCAATGTAGTCTTTGGGTGGAAATTTGGGCATATTTTTGGTAGTGGCTAATTGGTAATGGACAATGGGAACAGTTCCATTTTTTTATAAAGATGCTGACTCAAGCCTTCTAGGCTGAGAGCGATTTAGTGCAGCCTCATACATTGGTACAACTACCCATCAACCAATAACTGAATTTCTTCTTCTGAGGAATTCAATTCATCAAGGGTTAACCAAATTTGCTGTAACATTTTTTCTAAACCTTCACGAGTTACAGCTGATATCAAAAATACTGGGGCATGAGAAAGATGATTTAAATCAACTTTCAAGGTTTCTAAATCAACGCGATCGCGCTCTACTGTGTCAATTTTATTTAAGGCTATAATTTGGGGACGCTCTACTAAACCCTGTCCGTATACCCGTAATTCCTGGATAATTGTGTTGTAATCGCCAATAACATCTTCGCTGTTAGCATCAATTAGATGTAGTAAAATCCGGGTACGTTCGATGTGACGTAAGAAGTCGTGTCCTAGTCCTGCACCCTGGGAAGCACCTTCGATTAATCCTGGTATATCCGCAAATACAGTACCATCACCTGTAGGTTTACGGACTACTCCTAAGTTAGGAATCAGAGTAGTAAAAGGATAGTCTGCTATTTTGGGACGAGCTGCTGATAGGGATGAAATTAATGTGGATTTACCAGCATTTGGTAAACCGATAATTCCTACTTCTCCGATTAATTTTAACTCCAGACGCAGCTTTTTTACTTCCCCTTCTAGACCAGGAAGGGCATATTCTGGGGCACGATTGCTGTTACTTAAAAAATGTTTATTTCCCAGTCCACCCTTACCACCTTCAGCAACAAGTAAGGTTTGACCATTTTCTACTAAATCTCCGAGAAATTCTCCTGTATTGGCATCATAAACAATTGTGCCGCAGGGAACTTCAATTAACAAATCTTTTCCCGATGCACCAGTACGATTTTTGGGTCCACCTTTTTCACCTTTTTGGGCTTGAAATATGTGTTTGTATCTAAAATCTAATAAAGTCTGTAAATTTTCGACCGCAATTAAAATTACTGAACCACCTTTACCCCCATTACCACCAGCCGGTCCTCCTGCTGGTACATATTTTTCTCTACGGAAAGCGACCATACCGTCACCCCCCTTACCTGCTTCTATTTCAATTTCGGATTTGTCGATAAATTGCATATCTAAATATTAAGCTCTGAGTACTGAGTTTTTTTGTGTGGCTAAAAATTTGCTTTTGTTAGAAGACAAAAGTTAAGAGTCAAAAGTCGATAATTATCTATTAGCTATACTTTCCCAGAATTTATACAATGCGTGCCTACATTGTTAAATCTCCTTTTAGAGCTGAACATAAACTCTTCTCTTTTCACCCTTAACCTTTGTCCTTTTCCTCTTCCCCTTCCCTTGTGCTTTTGTCTTCTTCCCTCAGTACTCAGCATTCTTTGCTTAGATATACGGTTTAGATAAATGGTGTCACATCTTCACCACAATCATCTGCTAGATAAGAAAGCGCTCGAAAACGCAAACCTACAAGCTGTTCGTACAAAGGATTTAGTTTACACAGTGGCGGAATATGAACTATTTTACGTCCAAACAACTTGACATCTCTCTCAAAAGGACATTGAGAAGGAATCATTTTACATAAAAACCGGGCAACTACCGGATCTTGAACGCTTAAATCATCCAACCAGTGTCTGAGAGGACTGAGGGGATCGACTAAAGGTTTGCTAGGAGGTGTCAGCCCGGAAGCGGCAGCATTCCCAGAAGCTGCAACATTGGTAAGGTTACTTGATTGTGTTTCTTCAGGATGTTCTAAGGTGTATCGTAGAGACTCTAAAACGTTATCTGGTTCTCCTAAAGCATCGCAAAGCTGATGTAACAGTTTGTCTTCACTAGGAGAATAAATACCATCTGCGATCGCTACCATCACCGCAGTTCGCAAAAAGTCTTCTGCGGTTTTAGTTCCTTTTCCCAAAACAGCAGCTAACTCTTCTGGTTTAATAGCCTCGAAGTTGTCTAAACTCATCTGGGGAGCAAGTTCTTCGTTGGTCAGGGTAGTTATTAATTCTTTTTCTTGCTCGTCAAAGTCTCCATCTGCCCAAGCAATAGTTAGTAACCCGCGCAGCCAAACGGAAATTTGTTCGCTGCTATAGGGAGATTGCACAGCAATAGTCATAAACTCACATTTATCTATTTTCCCAAATACATACTAACTTGGGTTAATAAGTTGTTTGCTGTAACCTCATATCTATTCTGTTAAAAAAGCTCGATATATTTGTTACTTTTTAGCTATTTATGATAATTTACAACACATAGTGTACTGTGATTAAAGTAACAGACTCCACAC
>JBCCDM010000296.1:0-8233 GCA_039030795.1 Cyanobacteria bacterium P01_A01_bin.84 | reverse complement strand
TCATCAGTACGCCGAACCAACCGATATATAAACGGTTATTGGTGCTGGTGATGAACTGACAAAACTTTTCCCATACGTTGGCGCTCTCGCGTCTTTGTAAGGTAGTAGTCATGTTTGTATAATTGCGTCTTACTTTTATAAATTCAGACAATTTATTTGCCTGTTATGACTATATTAGAGTATTTATTACTATTTGTAAAGTTTTTTTCTGAAAAAAGTTACAAATAGTTCTGATTTTACTAATCAAGTAATGTAGCTTGAGCTATGTTTTCATCTTGCGATCACTAGACTAACCGATGCAGTTTTTTTGAGATCAAAAAAAACTAAAAGCCCTGCTGCAAAAGGACTATAGAAATATTTTAATTTATGATTTTACTACTTCAGAGTTTGTAGTCTCTCCTCTGATTGTTGTAAACGAAATAAAATAGAGTAAGAATATTTGTAACGAAAAATATGTAAATTTTAGGTGAGTAGTTACTCAAACTTAAGATTTGAAGCAGCTTGATTAATATCAAGTGCTAAATATTTATCTAGTGGTAGATACATCCAACAAATAGATATCTGAGAATCTTGGCTAATTTTCTGAAAACCCATTGCTGATGCTAAAGGTTCGTCAGCAGGATGGAGGGGTAAGGTGTAGATATCACATAAATAAGGAAAGTCGGTTTGCATTTCTCTTAAGGTCTGCTTTGCATCTTGCAGAAGTTTGCAAAAATAATCTTTTTTCCTATATGGGGAGTCAATATACCAGCTTCTTAAATGAACGCAGGTACAATTTTTATCTCCAGGTAAAGCCATTGTCATTGGATCTACTTCTGAGTCTGTACTCAGGTAAAGGCTTTTACGGGGAGGGAGAAAGAAGTTTTGTTCAGATTCTTTAGCAACAGGGTATAAAGCATAAAATCCGACTGGATTCTGAGTTTTACTACAACGCAGTACCCTCATTCCTTTTGGATATTTATCAGCCCATTCTCTAAGTATATGTATAAGTCGATTAGGTGCAGTAATTACTTTTCTATTCATCCAATCGTAGTAACGGACTAAGAAACTAGTCACAGGAATTGTATCTGTGCGAGGATTAAAGTTATCTGGAATAAGTTGTGTAGATTCTGGGGTGGTGTCTAAATCATTAATATTCAGAAATGGAGAACAGATGCGAATACAGGTAGTGTTACCATCGAAGTCTTTTTCAATTAATCCTAAAGCAGCAAGTTTATCTAGCATCATACCTGCCGCACGTTCGCTGCCCCTATCTTGATTACTATAGAATAGTTCGTGAGCTTCTTTGTGAGTACAAGGAATAAAACCTTCTGGTAAAGATAGGGTTTTTAAAGGAGGTTTTAACTCATTACCCTTCTCTTCTTGCTGTTTAATAAATAAATATGCCCACAGTTTTAAAAAATACTCTGCTCTAGCACGAGTAATATTAACTCTTCCTTTTAATAAAGAAACGTGTTTGTGCTGCTGCTCAAATGGAAACCATTCATTTATTTTAGCTGGATTCATAGGACATAATTTATCTAACTCCCTCACCGCTTAAAATATTTTATACATATAGTATCCATTTAAATACTTACAAAATATTCTTCAATCAATTGAAATTGAAATTTATATTTATTTTTTATTAGGACTTACGCACTCGTAACGAAAAATAAGGCTTTGCGATTACTCTCCTACGGTTGTTACGACCTGAATACGTAGTCCGTGCGTAAGTCCTGTTTATTCTTCAGTACTTACAAAGCAATAATGAAATTCCGTGATTGCGAACCTAGGGAAGTATAAGCTCTATCAGGCAGACTACATTAATGCAAAGCTTTATTTCTCCTCATAAGTGTGTAATACCATTTTGATTAAAAAGCATTTTTTAGTACTTATGTTCTTTAATTTCTACTTGCACCCGAAAAAATTAATGTGGAGCATAAATATAGCTCCACATTAATTATTTCTTATTTAGTTGAACTATAGCTTATTGCTTATAAAAACTTCACCCTACTTCAGAGAAGTACTCTAGAGTTCATCTGAGTGCATATTACTTCCTCTTCATTGTTATCTGTACAGCAAAATCATTGTGTTTGCAGCATCTCGAATATCACAATACTTGCGAGCAGCGAATTTGATTAGTGTTCGTTATTAAAAAAGTGCCGAGTTCAGGAGATAAGGAACGATGTATGTATATGAGAACTACGAACATAAGACAGCACCCATTCAACGGAACCAATTCAATTCCATACAAAAGTCACAGAATCAAGACTTGAAATCCTTAGCAAGGGTTAATTTACTTCAAGCGGTGGTGGAAGGCTTTGTGGATGGTATCTTAATCTTGAATTCACAAAGAAATTTAGTTCATATCAATGAATCTGCCCGTTATGTTTTCAAGCAACTAAATCAAGGTATAAATCAACCACAAGAAATACCAAGGGAAATTTGGAAGGTTTGTGAGTCTTTAATTGAAAGTCGCGAGTTATTTCCGGAAGATAATATATCTATTGAGTCAGAAATTTTAGCTAACCGCACTTTTAAGTTGCGTATCCGGGCTAGATGGCTGACAATAGCGGGAGGTAGCGATGATTTTTTACTAGTTACTTTAGAAGACAGATATCAGACCAGAAAAAGTATCGCGATCGCTGATGCGAAAAAATACGGTTTGACTAATAGGGAAACGGAAGTTTGGTTACTGCGTCGAGAAAATTTTTCTTATCAGGAGATTGCTGATCGGCTCTACATCACTATAAATACAGTGAAGAAGCATTTGAAGAGTATTTACGCTAAACAGCAGCAGGAAATGGTTTATTTACAAGCTTAAATGCTAAATATTTCTCAAGAAAGGCAATAAATAGTTGTAGCTGGTTTTCAAATCAACTTAAATACTTATAGATAAATGATGAATTGTAAATAATAAAGCAATTCATCATTTATAAATAAGTAAGTAGGTAGGCACGATTGAATCTAACTATGTAACAGAATGTAAAAAGGCTGAGACTTTTGCGATTACGTCGTACCTCCACCCTATGGAAAGACTTCGTCAACGTAATGACCACAATCATAGTTATGTTTATTCACACCCACCTACTTAAGTGGATATACAAAATTAATTACCTATTTTTCATTGTTTTGATACAATCTCTGCAAGTAGAGTCACAGAATATTAGCGATCGCAAAAGATTAGAGCTTTTTTTCTTAAATGTGCAAAGGTATATTCGTAAAGTTATAAATTTTTTTGCATAAGTACTTAAAATCTTAGAGTGAACCTTATTTCTCTCTTCTATGACAGTTCTCGATTCTCGAATAGTTACATATAGTCCAGCTTACACAATTGTTCCTACATACGAATGCTTTAATCGTTGTAGCTACTGTAATTTTCGGACAGACCCTGGTGAAAATTCAATGTTAAGTTTGAAGAGGGCAGAAAATATCTTCAAACAACTGCAAAATCAACAAGTTTGCGAAATCCTCATTCTAAGTGGTGAAGTACATCCTCATTCACCTCTTCGTCAAGAATGGTTTGAAAATATTTACAATTTATGTAATTTAGCTCTCTCAATGGGGTTTTTACCTCATACCAATGTTGGACCCCTAACATTTACAGAAATGGAAAAGTTAAAAACTGTGAATGTTTCCATGGGTCTAATGTTAGAGCAAATAACTCCCCAATTACTAGAAACAGTCCATCGTCATGCACCTAGTAAGATACCAGAAATACGTTTACAACAACTAGAGTGGGCTGGAAAATTAAAAATACCATTTACCACCGGTTTACTTTTGGGAATTGGAGAAAACCACAGCGATCGCATTGAGACTTTAGAGGCTATATCTAAGTTACATCAAAAATTTCGCCACATTCAAGAAGTTATTTTGCAACCTCATAGTCCTGGAAGTCAACAGGTTTTAGATTTTCCAGCTTTTAATCCTAATGAATTACCATCTATAATTACTATTGCCAGAGATATTTTACCTAGTGATATTAAAATTCAAATACCGCCAAATTTAGTCAAAAATTCCCAATGGTTAGTTAGCTGTATAGAAGCAGGTGCGAGAGATTTAGGAGGAATTAGTCCCAAGGATGAAGTGAATCCTGATTACCCTCATTTAAATAAAGATAGATTAGGGGCAATTTTACAGCCCAAAGCATGGAAACTGGTACCAAGATTACCAGTTTATTCCCAATATATAGGTTGGTTATCACCACAGTTACAAAATGTTACTAAAGAATGGTTAAAGAAGCTTACGATTGTTCCAGTTTAGTAGTATAGTTTAGCGCTAACATATCAAATGTTCTGGCGATCGCTTACAAGTTTCAAATTTCCACAGAATCAATGGACTGGAAGCAAAAAGAAAATTCGGATGCAGATGTTTCCCAGGTTAAGAAAAATCAAATCATGGGCAATACTGATTTTACAGCAACTAATCTCAAGCCGAATCTACAAGAAGTTATTTCCACAGAACCTTTGGATCGAGAAGCAACGGTAAGTTTTCAAATACAACCTTTACTCACGGATAGTAAAAATTCGGGTGAAAATTCAGCCAGTAATACCCAGAATGTTTCCCAGGAAAAATTAAATACCAACTTAAACCCCAAATTAAACCCCGACAATTATCATCATTGGAGCGAGTGGGGTAAAATGTTACAGGATTTAAAGCGTTATAAAGCAGCTTTAATATTTTACGAAGAAGCAATCAAACTTCAACCAGAATATTATCAAGCCTGGTACAACAAAGGTAATGTTCTTTATGAAACCAAGGATTATCAAGAAGCATTAATATCTTACGATCGAGCTTTAGAAATAGAACCATCACACTATCAAGCCTGGTTTAATAGAGGTATTACTTTACGTAAATTAGGACTTGATGAGAAAGCATTGTATTCCTATGGTAAAGCTATAGAAATTAAATTAGAGTTACCCCAAGCTTGGTTTAATAGGGGTGTTATTCTTGAAAAGCAGGGAAACTACGAACAAGCATTATTTTCTTACTCCCAGGCTATAAAATTTCAACCAGATTTTGAAATTGCTTGGAATGGTAAAGGTCATATTCTGAGTAAATTAGGTAAAAACAAAGAAGCAATAACCGCTTACGATGAAGCTGTAAAGTTAGAATCGAACAATGAAAAAGCCTGGTTTAACCGGGGTAATATTTTAGGAAAATTGGAACGATACAAAGAAGCAGTTTTTTCTTATCAGCAAGCGTTAGAAATAAAACCAGATTACTCTCAAGCTTGGAATAATCAAGGAATTGCTTTCATTAAACTAGAGAAATACGATGAAGCGTTAGTTGCTTTTACTACTGCGGTGGAGATAAATTCCAACTATTATCAAGCATTGTGCAATCAAGGTAATGTTTTAGATGAACTGGGTCATTACTCAGAAGCAATAGAATGTTATGAAAAAGCATTACAAGTAAAACCAGATTATGCTTATGCTTGGTATAAGCAAGGTTTAAGCCTCGGGAATCTGGAAAAATACGAAGAAGCAATCATATCTTACGACAAAGCTTTACAAATACAGTCCCAAGACAGCAGGGTTTGGTTTAACAAGGGTTACATTTTAGATAAATTAGAACGTTACGAAGAAGCTTTAGCAGCTTACAACCAAGCTTTAAGTATAAAGCCTAATGATGACTTGGCTTGGTACAATCGGGGTAATACACTCAACGAACTTCAACGTTATGAGGAAGCTCTAGTATCCTACGACCGAGCTATACAAATTAAGCCAGATTATCATCATGTTTGGAATAATCGTGGCATTGTTTTATGGAATTTAGGACACTATAAAGAAGCTTTTTGGGCTTATGAGCAAGCTGTTAATATTCAACCAGATTTTTACCAAGGTTGGAAAAATCGGGGAAATGCAATGCGAAACTTAGGTTTGAGTACTTCGTCTATAAATCCTTTTCTAACCGGAGAGAAAGGAAGTGGAGATGTCAGGTTTTATGTAGAAGCAATAGTTTCCTATAACAAAGCATTAGAAATTCAACCAAATGAGCCAAGTATTCTGTATAACAAGGCTTGCTGTTATGCTTTACAAGGTGATGTGGAAAATGCAGTGATAAATTTACAAGCTGCAATTGATAATGGTTCTGAAGAATATCGACAAATAGCGTTGAAGGATAGGGATTTTAGGCATATTCAACGTCATTATAAGTTTCAAGATATCATAGCAGGGTAACTATAATTTATTAAACTTAGAAACTTAAACTTAGAAACTTAAACTAAAAAAATATTGAATGTGTAAAATTAGGGGGAGCGCTGAAGAAGGTTCTGTACTGTTAATACTCCCTCTTCTACGCTCTGGGTGTTAAAAAATAACAAGGAAACAAACTTCAGGAAACTCATAAGTGAGTAAACTATTCCTGACTGCAAGGAGTGAGGGGTCTGTCCCCTCGCTTGTGCTAAGCAACCCTATCATAGTATCTAATGACCATTAATGCCAATCAGTGTATCTAATGGATTTTTATGTCTCTTATTTGTCTAAAATTTATAAATCTTAATCAGATTAATATCCAATTAAAAGGGAAGGGCATAATGATTGTATTGTATATGCTGTAAGAATTTCAGATATAAACGCTGAAGAAATTAATTAGTTGAAAATACCTGATTTGGTTCTTAGAAGTAACGTTAGTCAGTGTGAATTATTTACTTAAACTTAACTTATATATAAATAAATTTTAAGTTTGTAATTGATAATCTAAATATAGATTCACTTTTTGCTGCAACATCAAATCCCCTCAAAACTCTGTATTTCAAGAGCTTGAGGGATTCTTTATATCAAAAAGACTAATTTTGTCTAAAATAGTAGTATTTTTGGCTTTTGGTTTTTTCCTCCATGGCTTTTTCAGAAACCACTCATCTTGTTGATATTATTGAATCATATTTAATTGACAAAGTTGCACCACAAGCGTGGAAAATAGATAAAGACTCTACATTATTATTCGATGCACTTAAAGGTCTGGGTGAATTAAACTTACTTGCATTACGAGTTTCTGAAAATTGGGGAGGAAAAGCATTTACAGAAGAGGAATATGGTCTTTTTCAACAACTTCTGGCTAGATATTCGGGTGCGATCGCTTTTTTACAAACCCAACATCAAAGTGCAGCATCAATGTTGATGAATTGCGATCGCACTTCATTAAAATCGGAGTATCTTCCATATATGGGGAGTGGTGAAGTTTTATTGGGAGTAGGTTTTTCGCACATCAGACGACCGAGTAAACCCATAATTACAGCCATTCCTGTTTCAGGAGGATATCAGTTAAATGGTGTTGTACCCTGGGTGACTGGATGGGGAATTTTTCAAAAATTCATAATTGCTGCAACATTACCTAATGGTAATTTTGTATTTGGGATAGTTCCTTTTCGAGATACTGAGTTAGACAAAGGAAAAATTAATTTTAGTTCCCCTGCTGAACTTGCTGCAATGGAATCTACAAATACAGTCAGCGCTACTGTAAGTAAGTGGTTTTTACCACAAGAGAAAGTCGTATTTATTAAACCTGCGGTTTGGATACACGAAAACGATCGAAAGAATATCCTTAGAACAACTTCTTTAACAACAGGATGCGCTTTAGCTGGTTTGGACGTTATCAAAACTACATTAGAGAAAAAATCTTTACCATTTATTAAGAACGCTTTTGAATCATTACGAAAAGAACTTAATCAATGTTGTGACAGTATCAATCGAGCAAGACAAAATCCCAATACAACTTTTAACGAAAAGCTGAAATTACGTGCTTGGACAATTGATTTAGCTAACCGCATTGCTCACGCAGCTGTTACAGTTTCTAGTGGTGCAGCAAATTATACTCACCATTCAGCCCAAAGAGTATATCGAGAAGCATTAGTATTTACCGTGAGCGGACAAACTAGTGCGATTATGGAAGCGACATTAGATCGGTTAGTATCAGATTTTAGAGACAGTTATGATTTTTTAGGTAAAAAGGTAATTCACCTTTCTCATATAATTGAACCGGGAATTCCTCAATGGGAAGGAGACCCTCCTGTAGAATTTAAAACTGTAGCAGAGTTAGGGAAAGATGGTTATTATCTGCGACAGTTTACTATGGGGGAACATAGTGCAACTCATATCAATGCAGGGAAAAGTTTTCATCAACATGGTACGAGTATAGATGAATATCCTGCTGAGTCTTTAGTTACACCTGCAGTAGTGATAAATATTGCTAACAAAATTTCTAACAAAGCTCAACTAGAACCGGATTATCTTCTGAGGGTTGCTGATGTTGA
>JBCCDM010000295.1:0-8235 GCA_039030795.1 Cyanobacteria bacterium P01_A01_bin.84 | reverse complement strand
TTATGAAGAAAATCTTGCCGCGAATTGCTAACCCGTTCGTACACTTTGGCAACAAATTTTTTATATTTATATCTTGAATTACTTCCCTTTTGTTTACGTGCTAATTTTTTTTGTTTACGTTTAAGATTCTTCTCATGCTTGTTAAAAGGTAGAGAGAATAAACTCAAAGAGTAATTAATTAACTAATTAAATGGGGAGCATCATTGTGTGTTTAGGGTTGTGTTTGATTATTTTTGAATGTAACTAGAATGAGTGTAAGCAGATATCTCCTAGGGTTTTCCGATTGGTAATATATAATTTATGTTTTCTAAAGTTCGTGTTATTAACAATTTTATTGAAATATAGTTAATAACACGAACTGAAATTTTTCCTATATCAAGCTTTTTAAATTCACAAATTTTTCTTTAATTTCTCTTTAATTTCTGGACTTAAGTGGCAATAATTCAATTTTGCCCGAAACAACCGTAGAATTGGCACGAGCAAAGAGCGATCGCACTGAAGGTTTGAGATATTAATGATTCTAGAATACCCTCAACTCTCATTTTCTAAGCAAGTTCATAAATCCTAAACTCGCAGGTAGATAGGTAAAGAATTTAGGGATTTCCAATAGACATCTTTATAAAAAAATGTAGAGATTTTAAATTTAACGTCTCTACGGAGGTTCTAAAAACTTTCGGAGAAGCGATCGCTGACATTTTGCTACCTAAATACCTTACAGGAAGACTTTGTCAACGCAATGACAGAATATATTTTTCAATATTTGGGATGCTCCCCTTTTATAGAGTGTCATTAGCGACAGTGTAAGCCAAGATTATGATAAATAATAAAATTGGATAATTCATTTTTCTTGTTATTCTCTTAATGCTTTGGCTCATCATAAGCATTATTTACATTTGCGCATCATTCATATTTAAGATCGATACAATTCTATTTAATTATGTCCAATAAATCTCTTCGTATAGCAATTGCTACAGGATTATACGCTCCATTTTTGACAGGAGTTTCTATTGGAGTACATCAACGAGTGCGCTGGTTTCTACAGCAAGGACATGAAGTTTTTCTGATTCATCCCCAAATAAACAGTAAGTATCCTACAAGTGTTGGTAAACGACCGATGGAAGGATTGAGCGAACTCCAGCAGTATCCAAACTTTAGTAATTATGCTTTTCCTACAGCACCATTAATATTTTACAAATCTCTTCCTCAACCACTAAACTATCGGCATTGGGACGATACTCAATTGTTAGAAGATTTTCAACCCGATATTGTATTGGTAGAAGAAGCAGCACAAATGCGGGGAATATACTCACTTTTTTTACAGGGTTATGGTCGTCCCGTTGGGATTAAATATGCTAAGAAAACAGGTACTCCTACAATATCTCTTTTCCATACTGATATTGTTGCCTATATCCAATATTACTTAGGTAATAAACTATTTGCTCTCATTCGTCCGTTTATCCCCAGTTTGATTAAGCAGTTTAGCGATTCCTACCACCTAAATTTATTTTCCTCAAAAGAACAACTCGCTAAATATGAAGCAATGAAATGTCAACGTAGCGAATACTTTCCCTATCAAGGGGTTGATTGCGAAAAATTTAATCCTGAAAATATCACTTATAATCCTATCCCCAAAGATGATAGACCAACTATATTATTTGTCGGACGTATTACTGCCGAAAAAAATGTGACTCAACTTCTAGACATATATCCTATAGTTGCCGATAAAATTAAAAACGTTCATTTAGTAATTGTTGGTAGCGGTCCAATACAAGAAGTAATTAATCAACGGGCTCAAAATTTTGCTTCTGGTGTAACGGTTTGGGGTGAGTCTCATGGAGAAGAACTGTTAGGATGGTTTGCTCGTGCAGATGTATTTGTCAATCCCTCTGTTACCGAAAATTTCTGCACTACAAATAATGAAGCTTTGGCTTCCGGAACCCCTGTTGTTGCTGCGATCGCTCCTTCTACAGCAGAGCAAGTTATACCTGGTCATAACGGCTTTTTAGCTGAACCCAATAATCCAGAAGATTTTGCCCAGAAAATTATTCAAATTCTAGAAAACCCCCAATTAAAAGACCAAATGTCTATCAATGCTCGTCCTTCGATTCTTGAATTCGATTGGTCTGCTTGTATGAAAAAATTTGAGTCAAAACTCTACCAAGTGGTTGCAAAATCCTGGGAAGAATTAACGGGTGTTACTTCGTGAAAAAGACTAATACTAATATCTCTTATTTTTCCCTTATGAAGTTTTGATAGCAGTTAACTATTAACTGTAAACTATCAACTCTCAACCATCCACTATCAAACTATTGGTGCTGAAATTATCTTCAGGGTTTCCAAGACAGCAGCAACCCGCAAAATTGTGTTTTCATTATATGGTGCAGCTATTAGCTGTACTCCTACAGGTAAAGTATTGGGGTTGTTAATTGGTACAGATAAAACAGGTAGACCTATAAAAGAAAAAGGTTGTGTAAATAAACCTAAATGAGGACGAACTAAAATTTCTTCCCCATCAAGAATCATAGTTTTTTGTCCTATATGAGGTGCAGCTATTGGTGTAGTTGGGGCAATAATCACATCTACATTAGCAAATATTTCTTGGACTTGATTTCGATACCAACTTCTAAAACGTTGGGCTTGAATATACCAGCTACTAGGAATTATAGAACCTGCAATAAATCTATCCCTGGTTTCTGGGTCGAAGTCTTGGGGACGAGACCTTAATTTATCTAGATGTAAATTTGCACCTTCTGATGCGGTAATTATATATGCAGCAGCCCGGGCACGATGAGCTTCTGGAATGGAAATATATTTACTCACATTCAAAGCATCTGCAACTTTTGTAACAGCTTCTAATACTTCCGGGGCTGCTTTTTGTGTGAAATAGTTATCAGCGATCGCAATTCTCAAGTCATCAATATTCAAATCATCAATATTTTCTAGAGACGTTGCATGGAAAGTCTCCACCGGAAGACGTTTGGTACAAACTGGATCTCGTTCATCTTCACCTTGAAGTACATCAAAAGCGATCGCAATATCTCGCAGCGATCGCGCAAACGATCCAACATGGTCAAAGCTGCTGGAAAACAAAGCGACACCAGCACGGGATAATCTACCATAGGTCGGTTTGAAACCAAAAATACCGCATAAGGAAGCGGGAACCCGGATAGAACCATTAGTATCGGAACCCAAAGTTAAAGGTACCAAACCAGCAGCCACGGCAGCCGCAGAACCCCCAGAGGAACCGCCTGCAACCCGAGTCAGGTCATGGGGATTATAAGTAGCACCATAATGGGAATTTTCAGTTACAAACCCATAAGCATACTCATCCATATTCAAAGCACCGACAAGTATTGCACCAGCCTGTTTCAATTCTGAGACAGCGGTTGCATCTTGGGTTGCAGGAGGATTTTCAGCATTAATTTTTGACCCAGCAAGAGTGGTTATACCAGCAATATCGTAGAGATTTTTCACGGCAAAAGGTACACCAGCTAACACACCAGGATCTTCACCTCTTTTAATCCGGTCATCAAGAATTTTTGCATCTTCCAAAGCTGATGAAACCGTTGTAGCAGTGAAACAATTTAACTGCTTATTTCGATTTGCAATTCTCTTGAGGGCAGCCTGAGTTACTTCCAGAGCGCTAACTTTACCATCTCTAACCGCAGTTGCTGTTTCAACTGCATCAGCCGAGTCTAAATTCATGGTTCAACTTCTATGGTTCAAATACTGGTGCTGCTTGAATATTTTCTGGTAATGGAAACTCATTAACAAGTAAGAAAATTTCTTCAATTCTTTGAAAATTTTCAACCACGCCATGATGGTATTCATTAGGTAAGTCCCAGTCTAAAAGTAACATCATTTGGTCTACGTATTCACTTGTATTGAATTGATTTTTATTCATCTTGTTAATTGTTAATTGTTAATTATTAGCTTATCTGTAAAACTTTCACTTTTTCCCCTGCACTAATCAAACTTTTCCCTACAGGTAAACAAGCTAAAGCATTTATTCCTGTAATGTTAATTAAGTTACCAGAACTATGACTGCCACCAGCTAACTGAAATTGATAAATTTCATCTTTCAGAATCAATTCTCCCCACAAATAAGTTTCTCGTTTACCATTTGAGCGTAAATCTTGGGAAGTTATAACTTGTAAAAACTCTGGCTGCCAATTATCTTTAATACCAGAAAGCTTTTTAATCCCAGGTTGGACAAAACGCCAAAAAGTTACCAGTGCAGAAACAGGATTTCCAGGTAAACCAAAGTACATACAATTAAGTATATGATTGGAGAAATGAGAGAATTTTGCAACAGTTAGGGGTTTTCCCGGTTTCACAGCTATCGAACTAACGTGAATCTTACCACCCAAAGACTTGATGATTTTCTCCACGTAGTCGTACTCTCCCACAGAGACACCACCGGAAGAAATGACTATATCAGCATTAGCGATCGCATGACTAATAGCTTTTTTTAACACTGTTGCTTCGTCTGGAATAATTCCTAAAATCAAAGGTTCTGCACCCATTTCTTTGATTAAGGCACTCAAAGCATATTGATTGGAATCAACAATTTGTCCTGGTTTTAAAATTTGTTCCGGGGTAATTAATTCATTTCCTGTAGATAAAATTGCTACACGGGGACGACGAAAAACTTCCACTTGAGTACATTGTGCTGCTGCTAAAACAGCAATTTCTGTAGGTTTGAGTATAATTCCGGCTGATAATAACTCTTCACCAGCTTGATAATAAGAAGCGCGTTTTCTAACAAACTCTTCAGGTTTAGGTTTAGCTGTTATAAAAACCCGATTCCCTTCCCTACGGGTATTTTCCTGCATCACTACAGTATCAGCACCAGAAGGCATAACTGCACCTGTAAAAATTCTAGCGGCTTGTCCCGATTGAATTGTAGACTGGGGTTGATAGCCTGCGGGAATTTCTTCAACTATTTCTAAAAAAATTCCTTTCCCTTCAACATATTCACTCAGATCGCAATAACGTAAAGCAAAGCCATCCATTGCTGAATTATCCCAGTGTGGGAAATCTAGTTGAGAAATTATGGGAGCAGCTAAAATACGTCCATTAGCATTTAATAAATCTACCGTTTCTGTATCAGTTTGATGATTGAAAGGTTCAATTAAATTAAAAATAATTTCTTCTGCTTCCTGAACTGAGTGCATTATCAATTGCTCCGAGTTATTGCTATTCTCATATAATTACTGTGCGATCGCATTAATCGCCAAACCTCTTAACCCAACACGAGTTAGACGAAAGTGTCAAATAAGGGATTAATGTTGGGTTACGGTGTATTGATACTTTTCGTAATTTATTAATATCATTCATGCGCCTTTAACCCAACCTACTTACTTAGTGTGTGTCTCAGAGTTCTTAGCACCTACAAACTTAATTGTTTCAATGAATATTTTGAAATCATTATCAGTAACTTGAGATAATCTCTTCCTAAATTGAGACCTAGAACCCAACCAAATTGAAATCTCATCATCTAAAATCTTATTTAAAGTTTTGGTATCATCTCTTATCTTCTGACGATTCAATCACAGCAGCACCCACAGCATCACCCCAAACGTTAACAGTAGTGCGACAGCGATCTAAAAACCAATCAATTACTAAAATCAAAGAAATACCTTCTACTGGAAGATTTACCGCTTTGAGTACAATAACCAGAGTTACTAAACCAGCTTGGGGAATTCCAGCTGCCCCAATTGCAGCTAAAGTAGCTGTGAGAAAGACAATGATTAATTCTGGAATGCTTAAGTTAACTCCATATATCTGAGCTATAAAAACAGCTGCAACTGCTTCATATAGAGCAGTTCCATCCATATTTACCGTTGCTCCCAAAGGTAGAACGAAGTTAACTATTCTAGGACTGATACGATTATTGAAAATTGCACATTCCATTGAAAGGGGTAAAGTCGCAGAACTAGAAGAAGTTGAAAAAGCTGTTGTCAGAGCGGGTAGCATATTTTTGATATAAACTACAGGTTTTCTACGCCCCATAAATTTCAAAATCAACGGTAAAATAATTAACCCATGAATTGCTAAACCCAAAATTACCGCGATCGCGTATTTTCCTAAGCTGACAAATTCCGCAGCAAATCCACTAAAACCACCAGCTTCTCCCAAACGTCCTGCAATCAAAGTACCAACACCCACTGGTGCAGCTAGTAGCACTACATGGATCATTTTCATGAAAGCTTCATTTAGTCCATTAATCAAGCTAATAACTGGTTCGCTGACTTCTCCTAAAGTACTTAAAACTCCTGCAAAAAATAGCGAGAAGACAATTAACGGTAAGACTTTGTTTTCAGCCATTGCTTGGAAGACATTAGGAGGTAGCAAACCGACGAACATTTCTTCCAAAACATCAGTGATAGAACGCTTTTCTTTGCCTTTAACTGTTTGAGCAATTCCTAAATCTATTTGTAGTCCTCTACCTTGATTTTTTGGAGTTGCTACTTCTCCTTTTTCATTCGTCCATTCTTTGACTGTTAAAGTATTTAAAGAGTATTGAGAAGAAGCTTTGGGTGTTTCGATAATACCTTGAATATTATTTTGGTCTAGTAAAATTACTTTATAACCTGGGTCAAATTTATTTCTAAATTGTTCTTTTTCTATATAAATATTATTTTCGTCAATATTATACACAACTTCATCTAGAACTTGACCTCCTCTAATCAAAACTCTACTATCTTGATTATCAACAATCCCTGGTTGAATAATACTAACTATAATTAATCCAATCAAAACAGAAATTCCTGTCGTAATCAGGTAATAAATAATTGTTTTACTACCTATTCTTTTCAGTTGACGAATATCCCCCATACTTGTCACCGCAACAATCATAGAAGTCATGACTAGAGGTATGATTAACATTGACAAACTATTGATAAATAATGTACCGATAAATTGTATTGATTTGGCTATGTTAGGCAGGAAACCGCCAATTAAAATGCCAAAAATAATACCAATAATAATAGGAATTATTAATGAATTTGTCTTTTGATTATTTTTCATTGAGGAAAACACAAATGAAGCAATATTAGAAAAACTTTAAAAATTATATATATAAAGTCAGAGTGAGAACTTTAAGTTATTTTGATTGGTTCTTAGGTCGAGTTAAACATATAAGGTAGTTTGTCGTAAGATAGGAAGAAAGACAAAACTACCTTATATATTTATGTTATATATTTATGAGAAAGCAGACATCTTACACCAATTCCATGGGAAGCTGCACATAACATTTTTACCCTAAAATAGTAGAGCTGCCGAGAAACAAAGCCCAAACTCTGTTGGATTAATAATGTGCAACTTCCGCCTAAAATAGTGTTACATAGAATAGAATCTTACGTCTTCACCTATAAATAGGGCTTTCTGAAAATAGAAATTAATAAAACAAGTAATAAAATTCTTTTTTCTTACTGCTTCAGGACTTACGCACGGACTACGTGTTTAGGTCATTACGACCGTAGGGAAGTAATCGCAAAGCCTTATTACTCGTTACGAGTGCGTAAGTCCTATGCTTATTTTGTTCTCAATAGGGTAACTTTGCCGTTTCGACCTGGAATTTTCAATTTGAGGTGTATCAATACAATACTGAAAACTATAAAAATTAGGATCAAGGTTAAGTATTTGGTAAATTTTTCCTTAAACAATATATGTGTAGATGTATGGGAATCCTTGGGGGTCTTTACTTAATAGACCCATCCTGATTAATTTTCTTTTTTTATTGGAATTAAGCTCTAGAGTGTAATATTTCCCCAAATTCTGCTAAATATAGCTAAATCTATATATTTATTGCCGCCATATATTTCTTAGCACTACTTGTTTATGTCGCTTTAAGCAATATAATTAGTATTCACTAAGTTATATTATTAGTGATTATTGTCCCTGTCGATTGTCAAGAACCTTATACGATTCTTAGATGAAAATTAAGTTTCGCTAAAGTTCTTTACTGAGACCATGGTAGCTTCGTCCTTTGGAGACGATAGGCTAAATATTAAATAAATTTAATATTCAAGCGTATGGTTGAAATTATACGGCATAACATGAGACAATGAATATTTGTGTTTATTATCTTCTGCTGGCTTTAAAGTGTTCGTCAGATTATGGCTAAAAGTAAAGGTGTCCGTATAACAGTGACATTAGAATGTACTGAATGTCGCTCCAATCCAGATAAGCGTTCTCCTGGTGTCTCACGTTATACCAGCACAAAGAACC
>JBCCDM010000294.1:0-8263 GCA_039030795.1 Cyanobacteria bacterium P01_A01_bin.84 | reverse complement strand
GTAGAAATCCCGCGATCGCACTGCCAATTTTTGCTCTAATTGAAATAGTTCTCGCTTATTTGCCCGTCGCAACCCCTCATCAATTTCTCGTACCTCTTCATCCAATCGTAACCGAGAGGTATTTTTAGGATTTGCTGCCAGAATCAAAATTTTTTTGACAGGAGTATTATTACTCATCAATCAACTTGACATAATCAGCTTTATATGTGAAACATTAACACATCACAACCTAAGTCCTATTGGTTGTTAGATGGCTACTTGCTTGTAATAAAGTCAGTACTGCTTTGCAAAAGTCAAAAGTCAAAAGTATTATTTTATAAAGGTTTTAAGCTTTTGATATGGGTACGCTATTTACGCCGTACCGTACTACCTCATTTTATATAATAAAAGCCAGCAGTCGGATTTGAACCGACGACCGCTCGATTACAAGTCGAGTGCTCTACCACTGAGCCATGCTGGCAAGTGACAAGTACTAGATCAATATACCAATATTGATAAATTTGAAAGCTAACACTTTTATAGTTATTACTTTGAAACTTATTTAAGCATTGTCGATTATAAATGATAGCACAATTATTTTTTTTGTAAATACTCAATTTTCATTCTTGTACAAAATCCGGCTATATAAAGTATTGTAGAAATATTCAGAATATATTTTGAATATGTTCAAAATATTTCTAGATTCAGATTGATAAAAGCAACAGGGTCAGACTAGAAAATGTAGAAACACTAAGAAAAAAAGTCAATTAACAAAAAACTTTATCCATATCTGATAAGTACTATATTTTTGTTTGACGAGTGATTTCTCAATTAATGGTACTATGATTGAAAGAATTAACTATTAGTGATTTATATTACTGATAAGTTTAATCATTTAGCTTATGTGCTAAACGAATATATAGCAAAATATAAATTTACTTCCAGACATTGCCTCTAGGGAAACTGAAGTTTTTGTTGGGCAATACTTAAGTAGTTCTTCGAGACAGGAATCATGGCAGCATTGATTGGAAGAGATTTGTTAAGTTTAGCGGAACTGAGCGCGAATGAAGTCCAAGAACTTTTAGAGATGGCGATCGCCCTCAAATCAAAACAGCTAAAGTTACGCTGTGAGAAGGTCTTAGGATTGTTATTCTCCAAAGCATCTACTCGCACCAGAGTTAGCTTTACTGTAGCAATGTACCAGTTAGGAGGACAGGTAATTGACCTCAATCCTAATGTGACTCAAGTTAGCCGTGGAGAGCCCGTACAGGATACCGCTAGGGTCTTAGATAAGTATTTGGATGTCTTAGCCATTCGTACCTTTGCACAGCAGGAATTGGAAACATTTGCTAGCTATGCCAAAATACCAGTCATTAATGCCTTAACTGATTTGGGACACCCTTGTCAGGTTTTAGCTGACTTAATGACCATCCAGGAGTGTTTTGGTAGCTTTAAGGGTTTGACGTTAACTTATGTCGGGGATGGTAACAATGTAGCCAACTCTTTGATGCTTGGTTGTGCTTTAGTAGGAATGAATGTCAGAATTGCGACTCCTTCTGGTTACGAACCAAATCCTGAAGTGGTAGAACAAGCACAAGAAATATCTAAATCTCAAGGTAAAACAGAGGTACTTGTTACCCAAGACCCAGAAGTAGCTACTAAAGGCGCTCATGTGCTTTACACCGATGTATGGGCAAGTATGGGGCAAGAATCAGAAGCTACCGATAGGGTACCAATTTTTCAGCTTTACCAAATTAATCAGCAACTAATGAGTATTGCTGACCCAGAAGCAATAGTTTTACACTGTCTACCTGCCCATCGTGATGAAGAAATAACTAATGAAGTTATGGAAGGTTTTCAGTCTCGAATTTGGCAGCAAGCAGAAAATAGAATGCACGCTCAAAAGGCTTTACTAGCCAGTGTTTTAGGAGCAGATGAGTTATAGGAGGGAGTGGAGGGAGCGGAGGGAGAAGGGAGAAGGGAGAAATTTTTTTAGCGAGCTAATTACTAATTACTAATTACCAATTATCAACAACTAAAAAAATTATTATTACTAATTACTTCTGTCCTTATACTCAAAATATTCAAAAATGTTATCAAATTAGCAAATAATTTTGCCATAATGGAGTTATTTGCAGTACTAATGTTCTAAGGGATTTGTTTATTATTTTATCCCTATGAATCTATGGAAAAACTAACTGAAGCTCAAAATGAACTGTATGAATGGTTGATGGGATATATTAAATCTCACCAACATTCACCTTCAATTCGTCAAATGATGCAGGCGATGAACTTGAAATCTCCTGCACCTATTCAAAGCCGTTTAGAGCATTTACGCAATAAGGGCTACATTGAATGGAGTGAAGGAAAGGCAAGAACGATTAGGATATTGTATCCAGAGAAGCAGGGTATACCTGTTTTAGGTAGTATCGCTGCTGGTGGTTTAATTGAACCATTTACTGATGCAGCAGAAAGTATTGACTTTTCTGATTGGTCTTTACCTCCCAAAACTTACGCTTTGCGGGTGAATGGGGACAGTATGGTGGAAGACTCGATAGTGGATGGTGATTTGGTCTTTCTGCGTCCCGTACCAGAACCAGATCAAGTTAAAAATGGCACTATTGTTGCAGCTAGAGTCGATGGTTATGGTACCACTTTAAAGAGATTTTATCGTCAGGGCGATCGCGTAACTCTCAAACCAGCAAATCCTAGTTATAACCCGATTGAGGTCAATGCTGTCCAGGTTGATGTCCAGGGTTCGCTAGTTGCAGTCTGGAGGAGTTACAACTAAAGGATAAGTATTCCCAGGGTAATAGCTTAAAAATAGCTACAAGAACTAGTTTTCTTCTAGTAATTTCTTTTAGGAAATCTTCTAGCTAAATATCTAGCTAAATATTATCAGGGGTTTATATCACAAATATTGCATCGCCATTGTATGTACCGGACTTCAAAAAAACACCAAAAGCTACCTGCGGTTAGTCGCAAATATTCATCTTCATTCGAGAATGCTACGACAGCTAGCTTTTCTTTGAAGATACCCTATGTAGGCGAAAATCGCGGTAGCTATCAAGTTCGAGAACCGTTACCAGGATGTCCTCAAATACCGCCATCTCTGCAACTTAGAGAGTATCAAAAGCAAGCAGTCAATAACTGGTTTGCAAATAACGGCAGAGGTACGTTAAAAATGGCAACTGGTAGCGGTAAAACAATTACAGCACTGGCGATCGCTTGTGAGTTATATCAGCAAATTCAACTACAAGTGTTGATAGTTGTATGTCCTTATCGTCACTTAGTAACCCAATGGGGAAGGGAATGTGAAAAGTTTGGTCTGCAAGCTGTTTTTGCCTTTGAAAATGTTCGCAATTGGCAAACTCAGCTTTCTACCCAACTTTATAATTTACATTCTGGTTCTCAAGCATTTTTGACTATCATCGTCACAAATTCTACGTTGATAAGTGAGGGTTTTCAGTCCCAGTTAAAATATTTTCCAGAAAAAACCTTGATTATTGGTGATGAAGCTCATAACCTAGGTTCCCCAAAACTAGAAGAAAGCTTACCTCGAAGCATCGGTTTACGTTTAGCTTTATCTGCAACACCAGAAAGATACTTTGATGAAACTGGAACTCAATCAATCCTTGACTACTTTGGTAAAGTTCTACAACCAGAATTTACTTTAAAGGATGCGATCGCTCAAGATGCTTTGGTTCATTATTTTTATTATCCAATCTTAGTAGAGTTAACAGAAGCAGAAAGTCTTGCATATACTAAATTAACCCGTAAAATAGGTAAAGTATTGCTGTATAGAGAAAAACAGAATACAAACTTAGACAGTTTAGAAGATAACGCAGACTTAAAACCACTATTAATTCAAAGAGCAAAATTGATTGCAGGAGCGGAAAATAAACTCACAGCCTTAAAAGAGTTAATGAAAACCCGTCTCGATACAACACATACTTTGTTTTACTGTAGCGATGGTTCTCCAGAAATAGGAGGAAGTTCTAGTTTACGTTCTAATTTACATCAACTACAAGCCGTTACCCGAATTTTGGGAGTAGAACAAGGTTATCGAGTTAGTACTTACACAGCTCAAACATCCTTAACAGAGAGAGAAACCTTACGTCGTCAGTTTGAAAATGGAGAATTACAAGGTTTAGTAGCAATTCGCTGTTTAGATGAGGGTGTAGATATACCAGCTATCAAAACAGCAGTAATTTTAGCTAGTTCCAGAAACCCCCGTCAATTTATTCAGCGACGGGGTAGAGTATTACGTCCTCACCCCGACAAAGAAAAAGCCACCATTTTCGATATGATTGTCGCACCCCCAGACTTAGATAGGGAAACTTTAGAAGTAGAAAGAAACTTATTAAGAAAAGAATTAAAGCGTTTTATTGAATTTGCCAATTTAGCAGATAACGCAGAAGAAGCAAATAGGATATTATCAGATTTACAGTGGAGATACAAAATAGTAAAGATTGATTGAGTAAGACCCATTCCCATTCAAAATACCTACAGTCAATCCTTATCAAGTCGGTTTAAAGTAGAAACAGAAGCAGTAAACTCCTCTTAAAGGTACTCTCATAGGTAAATTATGGAATTTGAACCCAAACCCAATTCCCAATCATCCGAAGAAGAGTTAGAGTTCGTCGAACCCGTATCCCGTAAACCCTTAGAAATACTTAGAGATACAGAAGCTTTTATACGTCGTCCAGTTGTAGGAGCAATAGTTCCTATATTGTCCGATAAATTAGATGAAGACAACACATCTAGAGGTAACTTTAGAAACAACTTAGCTCAACGCATTGAATCTGCATCATCCATTGCAGAGGAAACACTTGCAGAGTTAGCAGAAATTGACATAGATAATATTAGTGACTGGGAACTCCGTCCAGCAAGAATGCGTATTGGTTTAAGCTTTATCGGATTTAGCGGTCTGATGATAGTAGTATTATTACTTTATTTAACAACTTTACATCCAGAGTTATCACCTACCGAGCAAATAGGTAAATTTTGGCATCAATATGTGTGGTTTGTGTGTTTAGGTATCGCAGGAATGTTTATCCTAGGTAGAGAAGCGATGCGTCCAATTAACAAACCACAAAAATCTAGAAAGCGTTTATGAATCAAAAATCTTTTCTTGTTCCTCCGGGTGCCAAAATTTCTCTGAAAAAGGATTATGATACTTCTTACACTGCGGAGTATGCTAAAAAAGCTGACGCGGAAGGTAAATTAGATAAAGACATAGAAAGATTAGCAGGATACCAGAATATTCTCTACGCTCAAAATACCTATGCTTTATTAATTATTTTTCAAGCAATGGATGCTGCGGGTAAAGATAGTACTATTAAACACGTTATGTCTGGGGTAAATCCCCAAGGAACTCAGGTCTTTAACTTTCAAGCTCCATCAGCTGAAGAATTAGATCATGACTATCTTTGGCGTTGTTTTAAAGCTTTACCAGAAAGGGGTAGAATCGGTATTTTTAACCGCTCGTACTACGAAGAAGTACTAGTAGCAAGAGTACATCCACAAGTACTGCAAAAACAGCAGCTTCATGAATTCCCAAATGGTGATAAACTTTGGTTTCAAAGGTTTGAGGAAATTAATAATTTTGAAAAATATTTAGTTAATAACGGCATTATTGTTTTAAAATTTTTTCTTAACTTGTCAAAAAAAGAACAGAAAAAACGTTTCCTCAAAAGAATAGAAGACCCAGAAAAGCACTGGAAATTTTCTGCTAGTGATGTGCGGGATAGAGCTTTTTGGGACGACTATATGCACGCTTATGAGCAGACTTTCAATTACACAAGTACAGATTGGGCACCTTGGTATATTATTCCAGCAGACCATAAATGGTTTACTCGTCTGAGTGTGGCTAATATTGTCTGTACAAAGTTAGAAGAATTAAAGTTGAAATATCCCACCGTCAGTGAAGAACATAAGCAACAATTATTAGAAGCAAAGAAGCTTTTAGAAGCAGAAAATTAGACATACAGCATATTTAATTTTGGGTATACCTCTTTTAGAAATGCAAATAAAATCTTGGTATAAACTGTTTGGATTATTTGTAACAGTTTTTTTGTTTTGATTGCCCCAAGTTTTGATTGCCCCAAGTATATTCTAAGGAGAATAAACTTGGGATTACTACTGCTCTAATTAATGTTATCCCTTACTTTTAGATATAATTCCGTAGAAAAATATACGGGTTAAATGTAAATTTTATTTATAGCACTGCCGGTTAGGAAATTGGTAAATGCTCAAACATATGACTAACTTTTGACTTTTGACTTGCGCGTAGCGCTATATGTTTCATATTTGCTACAGGTTATTCGTAGAGTTGTAAAACTTAATGAAGTACCATTTCATGTTACGAATACCCCAAAAATGATGTATAAAACTTACTAGCAAACCTGCTAGAGGTATAAATTTTGAAAGTCCAATCTTTAACTGTCGGACCTATTTTAGGTGCTGTAACTGGAAATAATGCTCGTATTTTTGGTAGAGGGAATTATCAGAGAACTACGAATAGTTTTCTCAAATGGTGGAACAGTATTTTTAATGTTCAGCAATACTTTTATGGGGTAGCTCGTATAGCAGATGCAGGTACATTAAATTTTACAACACCTAATATTTTTAAGCTGAATCCCATTTTTGATATGAGTGGGGTGACAATTTTTAATAACTTATTACCCGAGAAAGAATACGAATATCAAGTAGGTTGGATCTCGTCTAACTGGGACAACCCGAAACAATTTAAAGAAACTCCCTTAGACTGGTCTAATATTAAAATATATAAGTTTAAATCTGCCTCCATAGCAGAAAACCAATCCCGCTCATTTATTGTCGGTTCCTGTCGCTATTTACTACGCTTACGTAGTGGTTCCTACTTTGATAGCAGAGGAGATAAAACTTTTAGGTCTGTATTAAGGCAAATTAATGCTCAAAGAAAAACTGATGCTTTAATTATGCTAGGGGATCAAATTTATGCTGATGACCTAAATGCAATTTCTCCTGATAAAAGAATCGATCAGTTCTTCCAGCGCTATCAAGAAGTCTTTTCCCAACCATATCTACGGGAATTAATGGCTCAGGTTCCTACATATATGACCCTAGATGACCATGAAATTGAGGATAATTGGTCTGCTAGAGCAACAGAAAAAGACTGGGTGACTTTATTTCCAGTTGCAATCCATGCTTACCTAACTTATCAACTTAGTCACAGTCCTTTATTTGAGCTATCAGCAGACCAAAGTAAAATTACTGGAACTCCATCAAAATTATGGTATTCCTTTACCGATGGTTGTTGTGACTTCTTTATGATGGATGTGAGAACAGAACGCTATTTTAGTAAAAGAGAAGCAGATCGAAGAATTATTAGTTTCCAACAAATGGAAGCTCTCCAACAATGGTTAGCTGACGGTTCCGGAAGAATAAAATTCATTGGTTCTTCTGTACCATTTTTCCCAGATTTTAGGGAAGGTGATGAGGATAAATGGAGTGGTTTCTTACATCAACGTACAGAAATGCTAGATTTTATTTCTAACCACAAAATTAAACAAGTTGTTTTCCTTTCCGGTGACGTACATTGTTCAATGTCGGCAGAATTAATTTGTGAAAAACAGCCTGATTTTAAAGTTATTTCTATTATTTCTTCTGCATTCTTTTGGCCCTACCCTCATAACCAAGCAAAAAGTTTTCAACTAGAAGGAGAACTAAAAACTTTGTCTGCTCATAAATACTGCCTGAATAATGCTGGACCTGTTAACTCTATTGATAACTTTACTAGAGTTAGTGTGGATCCAAAAGCGTTAAAAGTTGAGGTCTTCTAGGAGCATACTTCTTGATAGTTGCCTCCACACCATTTTTACAATAGTCATAGCTAAGGCCCCATTTCTCCAATAAGGAAGAAATGTACTTTCTATTCAGCTCATTATCTTCTACTACTAAAATATGAGAACCACTATTCAGCACGCTCTTAGGTGGTACGTTTTCGTTTGTATTGATCGGGTTTTCATTTGTTTTCAGCAGCTTCAGTGAAAAGGTGAACTTAGTTCCTTCATTGACTTTAGATTCTACTTGCAAATCTCCCCCTAAAAGTTTCACTAACTGGTAGGATATCGATAAACCCAGTCCTGTTCCACCATATTTTCCTCGTATGGAAGCATTGGCTTGTTTGAATTCTTGAAATATACTTCTAAGGTCCTCTTGAGACATGTCGATCCCTGTATCAGAAACCGAAAACTGAACTGTGGTGTGAGTTTCATTTTCATGTTGCTTTTTAATTTTT
>JBCCDM010000293.1:0-8274 GCA_039030795.1 Cyanobacteria bacterium P01_A01_bin.84 | reverse complement strand
TATTTATTTAAAATTTATAAATAATGCTCTCACAAATCCTTTCAAAAAACGGTTACAAACTTATAGCCGTATTTTATCGTGCTGCTTTGTTTAGAGGTGAATGAATGGCGCAATATCTGCTAGAGACAGTTTGGCTGGTGCCTGTATACGCTTTAATGGGTGGGCTTTTAGCTATCCCTTGGTCGCCGGGAATTATTAATAAGACTGGACCTAGACCTGCGGGTTATGTCAATTTGATTATGACATTTCTGGCATTTGTTCATAGCGCGATCGCTTTATCGGTAAGTTGGAATCAGCCAGCTTATGAGGTATTTATTCCTTGGTTGGAAACTGCTGGTTTAAGATTATCCATCGATTTAGAAATATCTGCAATTACGATTGCAGCGATGACTGTAATTACTGGGTTAAATATGCTAGCTCAGATTTACTCTATCGGTTATATGGAGATGGATTGGGGCTGGGGACGCTTCTATTCTCTGCTGGGAATGTTTGAAGCTGGTTTATGTGCCTTGGTATTGTGTAATGACTTGTTTTGTAGTTATTTGATTCTGGAGGTTTTGACTTTAGGGACTTACTTGTTAGTAGGTTTATGGTTTAGTCAACCCCTGGTGGTAACTGGTGCTAGGGATGCTTTTTTAACTAAGAGGATAGGAGACTTGTTTTTGTTGATGGGGGTATTAGCGATATATCCTCTCACGAAGACCTGGAATTATAATGATTTAGCTCAATGGGCTGCAACTGCTGACGTTAACCCGACCATGATATCGTTAGTATGTTTGGCGCTGATTGCAGGTCCTATGGGTAAATGCGCTCAGTTCCCTCTCCATTTATGGTTAGATGAAGCGATGGAAGGACCAATTCCGAGTACTATTTTACGGAACTCGGTAGTTGTGGCTAGTGGTGCTTGGGTATTAATTAAACTACAACCGGTTTTTAGTTTATCGCCAATTGTTTCCACCGCTATGGTAATAATTGGTACATTGAGTGCGGTTGGTGGTTCATTGATTGCGATCGCGCAAATTGATATCAAACGTTGTTTATCTTATTCTGTTAGTTCCTATATGGGTTTGGTGTTCATTGCTGTAGGAACGCAACATGATGAATCCGCGTTGTTATTAGTGCTTACCCATGCTTGTGCGGCAGCTTTGTTGGTGATGAGTACGGGGACAATCGTCTGGAACAGTATTACTCAAGATATCACCCAGTTGGGGGGATTGTGGTCTCGTCGTCCGATATCAGGAATTGCTTATATTGTAGGATTTTTAGGTTTAATTGCTTTTCCACCTTTAGGTAGTTTTTGGGCTTTACTACAATTAGCTTCGGAATTGTGGACAACCCAACCTTGGTTAGTGGGAGTAATTCTAACTGTGAATGCTTTAACGGCAGTCAGTTTAACTAGGGAATTTAGTTTAGTCTGGGGTGGTAAGCGCAAACCTATGAGCGATCGCTCTCCGGAAGTTAGCTGGCAAATGACTCTACCAATGATGATTTTATTTGGTGTAGTGTTACACCTGCCTTTGATATTACAAAACTTATCTATTTTACCAAGTTGGGTAAGTTTAAATAAAGATGTTGCGCTGTTACTAATTTGGTCTAGTATTTTCGGTTGTAGTATCGGTGGAGTGATTTATTTAGGGAATATTCCTAAACCAGTACGTTTTCCGATTAAGGGTTTACAAGATTTATTTGCTTATGATTTTTATACGCCTAAACTATACAAAATGAGTATTGTTTTAGGTGTAGATTTACTTTCACGATTAACAGATATGATTGACCGTTTGGTAGTTGATGGGATTGTTAATTTGGTCGGTTTAGCATCTCTTGGTGGTGGAGAAGGTTTAAAATATAGCAATAATGGACAAACTCAGTTTTATATGGTGACTGTCCTTTTAGGGGTTGGTATTTTGGGTATGATTGTTACTTGGCAATATTGGGGAGATGAGTTTTTAAAAATAGCTTTTTAATACAGTTAACAGTTAACAGCAACCGATTATTAGTGGAGTAACATAAAACAATATAGCTTTGGCGAACATCACGAAAGATATAGTTAAATAAAAGGGATTCCCTTAACCCTCCTTTAGTAAGGGGGGCTTTGCATAAGTTCTAAAAATAATCACCAATAACTATTAAGAAACAACTAAGAACTAAGAATTAAAAACTAATAACTATTAACCAATAAGCAACAAAGAAGAATAAATAACAAATCACAATGATAAGTGCTTTAATTTGGATACCTATTTTAGGAGCGGTGATAATCGCTTTATTACCTGGGAAAGTTCCTGCGAATCAAATTCGTTTGGGTGCTGGATTAGTTGCTGTAATCACTTTAATTTGGAATCTGTTTTTACTAGTCAGATTTGATATTAATAATCCTGGTATACAGTTACAAGAATATCTTCCTTGGAATGAAACTCTCGGCTTAAGCTATAAACTAGGAGCTGATGGAATTTCAATATTAATGTTGTTTTTAAATAGTCTCCTCACCTGGATTGCTATTTACAGCAGCAGTAAAAAAATCGAACGTCCTCGACTTTTCTATTCTTTAATTCTATTAGTCAGTGGTGGTGTTGCAGGTGCTTTTGCCGCACAAAATTTATTACTATTTTTCCTATTCTATGAACTAGAACTAATTCCGTTTTATCTCTTAATTTCCATTTGGGGAGGGAAAAAGCGGAGTTATGCGGCTATCAAATTTCTAATTTATACTGCTGTCTCTGGGGCTTTAATTTTAGCATCTTTCTTAGGTATCGTTTGGCTTTCCGGCTCCTCTAGTTTCAATTATGACACTATTTATACTGAAAATTTATCAGCCAATCTGCAAATAATTTTACTCGCAGGAATCGTAATAGGCTTTGGAATCAAAATACCTTTAGTGCCTTTACATACATGGTTGCCTGATGCTTATGTAGAAGCAAATACACCTGTAGCCATTCTTTTGGGTGGAGTGTTAGCTAAGTTAGGAACCTATGGTCTTCTAAAGTTTGGATTAGGTTTATTCCCCGACACTTGGAGCGTGATCGCACCGACTTTAGCAATTTGGGGAGCAATCAGTGCCATCTATGGAGCAGTAACAGCGATCGCTCAAAAAGATATTAAGCGTATGGTTGCATATAGTTCCATCGGTCATATGGGTTACATACTTCTTGCAGCAGCAGCAAGTACACCCTTGGCTATGATTGGTGCGATTTCTCAAATGTTCAGTCACGGTATAATTTTAGCTATCCTATTTCATTTAGTAGGGGTAGTAGAAGCCAAAGTTGGAACTCGCGAATTAGATAAGCTCAATGGTTTAATGAGTCCAGTCAGAGGTTTACCAGTGATTAGTGCTTTACTTGTATTGGGTGGTATGGCTAGTGCTGGTATCCCTGGTATGACAGGCTTTATAGCAGAATTTCTAGCGTTTCAAGGTAGTTTTCCCATCTTTCCAATTCAAACAATATTGTGTGTTGTCGCTACGGGTTTAACGGCAGTTTATTTTGTAATTCTGCTGAATCGTACCTGTTTTGGTAAACTCGATAACAACTTAGCTTACTACCCTGAAGTTTTCTGGTATGAAAAAATGCCAGCGATAATTTTAGCAGGTTTAATTGTATTTCTGGGAGTACAACCTACTTGGTTAGTACGTTGGAGCGAATCTACAACTACTGCCATGGTTGCTCATATTCCTGCAATTGAAAAAACTGTAACTCCAAAAGTAGCGTTAAATCAATAATAAGAGAAACAGAAAATAGGAGATAGAGAATAGGGGACAGAAAATAAAAAATAATAAAGAGTAAATAGTAGAAATATGCTTAATACAAATTCGATTGTGTTGCTGCATATAACGCTCTTACTTGCTTCAGGGTAGAGCTACCGAGAAACAAAGCCCAACTAAGGTTGGACTAATAACGTGCAACTTCCGTCTAAAATGGTATAAATCATATATTGATATAAAGCTTAATATTTTGAAACTGTAAGATTTGAAACTGTAAGATTTGAAGCTGTAAGATTTGAAATTTACAAACTAGTTGAAAGCTTTGTTGCGTATGAAGTGATTTTTAGTTAGTAAAAATAAACATTCATTTATTCCCTCTTGACCAATTACCAATTACCAATTATTAATTCCCAATACTTTTGAAAAGTAAATTTAAAATGGTACAAACACCTGAGAAAAAATATAAACTACCACCATCAAATCATGAATTTGCAGAAGTAATTCATCGATTAGAAGCTGGTGGGTCAATGTTACCGGATAACCCGGAGAACTTGATGCAAATTATCGGTATTTATAAAGCATATGCCGTACCGATGGATTTTTATTGGCGGGATTTACTGTATATTGCCGAAAGAGTATTTTTAAATCCTTTTCCCTTCTTTAAATATTTTCTACCTAAAGAGTATTTACAAAGACATAATCATTATGCTGGTGAAGATGCCGATTTAAGAGTTTGGCGAGGTGAAGCGATCGCACATCCGGAACTTTTAGAGTTTATTGAGAAAGGTGAAACTGGTAAGATACCAAAGTTGTGGCATCATTTATTCCATGACAGAATTAATATGGAATTTGCCGAAGCTTGTATGAGAGCAATGCTGTGGCATGGTAAAGATATGGGTCTAGGTAAATTTGATGAGTACTTAGACACGGAAGAATATAGGGAAAATGCGGATAAAGCCATAAAAGCTTATTTTAAAGGCAATCCTGCCATGCAGTTACTCTATAAACTGTTCCCAGATATGTTTTTAGAACAGTGTCGTCAAGCTTCTTATTATTCCAACTTGGGTTTATTTTGGGAAGTAATGGCACCAGTTTTCTTTGAGATGTCAGATATGTATGACGAAGGAAAACTGACCAGCGTACCAGAAGCAATGGATTTCTTGGTAAATGGTATTTTTGCAGTTGCAGGTCGTCCAATTTATCATCACGTTTATGTGGGAAATGAGTGTTATGAAGTTATTCCCAAATCAAAAGGTTTTACCTGGTTATATGAAGCTGCATTACCTTATGTAGAAGCAATATTTTATCGGACTTCTCCTTTCCGGGGGACAAAATCTTATAACGCTCAAGCACAGCAAGTACCTTCCGAACAGAAAGACTTTCACTACGGAATCCTTTACGCTGATGTATTTCCTATTGGTACTGCTGGAATTCCTCCGACATTATTAATGCAAGATATGTTGCATTTTCTACCGCAATATTTAGTTGACTATTATCAACAATATTGTCGCGGTACAAATGATATGTTGACTCAGTTGGGGATTACTTTTCAACGTTCTATGTATAATGTAACTTCAGCAGTGATTCAAGCTTTACGTACTGCGATTTTATATCCTTTAGATGATGATAATATTGAGCATTTGAAAGCAAATCGGGAGTTTTTTGAAACTCAGTTAAATCGGTTTACTCGTTCCGATTATGGTATGAGAGATGCTGCAAAATTGAAAGATGTTCAACGGCAGGATTATCGTTAGATTCCCCAAACCCCCATTATGAAACAATATGGTTGCGCTTAAGAGTATTGTAGGTTGGGTAAGCAATAGCGTTACCCAACATAATCAATAGGAAAATTTGTTTGAGGTAATATTATGTTCGGTTCAACAGTTGTCATATCTGTGGGGACTAAGTAATAAGTAAGGAGTAAGAAGTAAGGAGTAAGGAGTAAGGAGTAATGAGTAATAAATAGCACTACCATCTTTTCAATAGCGTTATATCGTAACTAATTAAGCGGACTTGATATAACTCAAATCTTTCACCTAAGTACTGAACGTTGGACAAAATTGAAGCTAATTTTTTATTTGAGTATATTGAGTAAAGCTTGAAAGTCTTGCAAACAGCCTTGAATGAGTTAAAACGATTTAGGAGCTAGAGGAAATTTAAAGAATTATTCAGCGGTTGGGTGAAAATATACCCGAAACAGTAGCACCATCCATATACCAAATGGTATTTTCTTCGGTAATATAATTACGCCATAAAATATCTGTCTTATTATCACCGCTAATATCGCCAACACCTGCAACTTTCCAGTTACTACCAAGTTCGGTAATGAAATCATAACTAGTAACATTTGCACCGTCTATCTGCCAAATTGCATTTTCCTCCGTAACACCATTACGCCATAATATATCGGCTTTACCGTCACCGTTAAAGTCTGCTGCTGCTTCTATTTCCCAGTCAGTATTTTCTACAGTAGTAATGAAATCATAACTAGTAACATTTGCACCATCCATTTCCCAGATAGCATTTTCTCCAGTAACGCGATCGCGCCATAATATATCAGCTTTACCGTCACTATTAAAGTCGGCTGCTGCTTCTATTTCCCAATCAGTATTTTCTACAGTGGTGATGAAATCATAACTAGTAACATTTGCACCGTCCATTTCCCAGATAGCATTTTCTCCAGTTACCCTATTTCGCCATAGTACATCGGCTTTACCATCAGCATTAAAGTCGGCTGCATCCTGAACTTCCCATGCAGGATCTTTTAATTCAGGGATAAAATCATAACTGGTAACATTTTCACCATCCATCTCCCAGATAGCATTTTCCCCAGTTACCCTATTTCGCCATAATATATCAGCTTTTTTATCGCTATTAAAATCAGCTATTTTTTGGATATTCCATTCAGTATTTTCAACAGTAGGAATAGTGCTATTAGAATCATTAACCTGTATCAAAGCATTTTCGCCAGTTAAACCTTCTCTCTGTAATATTTCAGCTGCATTGTCACCATGAAAGTCAGCAATATAAAACTGAAGAATATCACTAAAACCATATAAAACATAGCTTTCTCCAGCCGCCTGGTTCGCTCCAGCAGAACCAATAATTAGATCATCTTTATCATCACCGTTAATATCTCCTACACCACTAACTGAAATACCTAAGTTATCCCCACGGTTATTACCATTGACGATGAAACCATTACTACCATCTAACTCGGAAATCTTGATAGTACCGGTATTGCCAACTCCAACACCACCGTATAAAATGTAACTTTGTCCAGCATCGTTGATACCATTCACATTAGCATAACGTGCCCCGATAATTAGGTCATCTATGCGATCGCCGTTAATATCTCCTACACTACTAACAGAGTAACCAAACTCATCGGAGGAAATAATACCTTCAATTTTAAAGCCATTAGTACCATCTAACTCTGAAAGATTGATACTACCGTTAATATTATTATTTGAAGCCAGATTTGAGTTTCCAAATATTACATAACTATTATTGCTTCCTGGTGCGCCAATAATTAGATCGTTTACGCGATCGCCGTTAATATCTCCTGCACTATTTACAGATAAACCAGACTCGCCTTGGTCGGTAGTACCATTGATAACAAAACCATTAGTACCATTTAAACTAGAAACTTCCAGACTACCATTACTACCTAAACCCGAACTTCCAAAAACCACATAAGTCTTACCAGTATTCAGATTCCCCTCAAAATCTGCCAAGCGCGCACCGATAATCAGGTCATCAATACCATCATTATTAAAATCCCCTGCACTCTTAACAGAGAAACCTAAATTATCTCCAGCATCAGCACCTTTAATAACAAAACCATTAGAACCATCCAAACTAGAAACATCCAAACTAGACATTTGGAAGCTACTGCTACTACCTACATCTGTTCTTCCAAACACTACATAACTTTCACCAGTACTAGGTTTATTATCCTCATCAGCATAAGGTGCGCCGATAATCAGGTCATCAATACCATCATTATTCACATCCCCCGCACTGCTAACCGAATAACCAGAATCGTCCTCAGCATCGATACCTTCGATAACAAAACCATCGTTACCATCTAAATTTGAGAGACTCAAACTACCATTATTGCCAATATTCGAGTCACCAAAGACTACATAGCTTTCACCGACCCGAATTTTACCATCAATCTCAGCAAAATATGCACCGATAATCAGGTCATCAATACCATCATTATTAAAATCTCCCACACTGCTAACCGAGTATCCCGAACGGTCTTCCTGATTAATACCTTGAATAACGAAACCGTTTTTACCATCCAGAGTAGATAAATCTAGATTCTCATCAAAATTACCTTTTTTGCCAAATATGACATAGCTTTTTCCTGCTCGAAGCCGATCGTCAACTGTAGCCAGGTATGCACCGACAATTAGGTCATTAATCCCATCGTTATTAATATCTCCGGCATTACTAAAGGATCTCCCTAAAGAATCACCTTTATTAAGACCTTTTATTACAAAACCATTACTACCATCAATGTTAGATGTATTAATTTTTGAATTTGTCATTTTATTTATTATTTATTAGTT
>JBCCDM010000292.1:0-8354 GCA_039030795.1 Cyanobacteria bacterium P01_A01_bin.84 | reverse complement strand
GACAACGTTGTATAATAAAAAAGGATAAAATCAGCCACAACCCCTATCATACAAGCTTTTGAAAGATTTGTACCCAGTAGTACAAGAGTTTTAACCTGCGAAATTGAAGTCCTGTAAGGCTTTGAAACCCCATAGTACAAATGAATGGGGGGAACTTCAGTTTAAATACTTGAAGCTTTAAATCCCCCTGATTGAAGGGGGATTTAGAAAGATCCGTTTGTTATTCCTATTTTTTAGAGTATAACTGCACGGTTCTGACGAGAACCAAAGTTGATATTTTCTACAACTTCACCTTCACCGACTTTAACCATATAACTATCTTTCTTAGTTGCATTCAACATCCTAACTCCGGACGGGGTAGAAAGAAATATGTACTTACCATCATCACTGACAGACATAGGACGATTGAAGGTGAAGAAAGATTCGCTTTCCTTGATGTCTTCATCTACTTTACGTCGAGATAGTTCTTTCCAAGTTTTGGAATCATAGGTAATTAATTCATCTGTAGAAGAGTTTGCAGCATAAAATAGGTCTTTTACAGGGTCGAAAGCAAATCCACCATTCAAATTACTGAGATTCTCAACACTTTGTAATCCTTTATCCAAGATAGAAATACTGCTACCCAATTGTAATGCGACTAGGGAACCATCTTTATTCACCGCAGAACCCTTACCAAGAAATGTATTAGTATTAGATTGACTGGGATAAGTATCTGTTAATGCATCATAAGTAAAGATAGGTCCGCTAGAAATATTTGCTTCAGTCAAGAAGAGTAAATTACGGTTCGTACTACGTGCAATATCTGTATTTTGTCTTACTTCATTTCCACTACTACCCGCTGCATTAGTTGGTTGTGATAAAGTGTCGTCACTTAACTTTAGTTCTCGTAATGGTGTCCAACCAGAACCTTCAAAATCTGTAGTAACTAAAGCTTTTCCATTAGAAGCAATTTTTACATCCCAAGCACCTCCTTCATTACGCTCTAGATTGTAACGAATATTTGTAACAGTACCGTCGGATGTATTGACTTTACGAATAAAACCTTGGGTTGCTCCTCTTTGCTCCTCAGCGACATACAAGAAGTTCCCATCGGTGGTAATATCCCCACCATTTAAGGAACTACCAACGTCAAAAGCAGGTAATGACTGACGTTGAGCAATATCGTAACGTTCTATATTCCCACCACTGGTAGTAATAAAAAGTTGATTTTTCTGCTTACTAAAAATCAAATCTCGACGGTCTGCTACTGGAATTAAAATATCAGTCTGTGCTGTATTTTCCCATCCTAATTGGGGTACATAAGCAATATCATAAGAACCTGGAGCTAAGTTTTTAAAAACATATTCACCATTCCCACCTGTGGTAGTAGATGTTTCTCCACTATCTAGCTGACCATTTTTATTAGTATCTAGATAAACCGTCCATCCTGATAAACTAGATTCTTCGGGGTTTCTTACACCATCACCATTTATATCATTCCAAGCACCTCCCTTTATCTCTGCTGTTTGGGGTATGGGGGAAGGATTTGGATTTTCCCCTTCCGTATCTGGATCGAGTAATGAAAACTTAACAAGAGTACTATCAGGAATTGAATTACCAGCTAGGTCTTTGATTCCATTACCTAGGGTTAACTGATAATTCTCTTTACCCAGGACTTTCTCGAGTTCTAATCTTGCTTGATTATCATTGACTTTACTAGCGGTTCTTATAGCAATCGACTGACCGTCATTTGCTCCACCAACAATTTTCAAAGCATAGTTACCAGCATTAAAGGATTCACGTGACACTGCTTCATTGAAGTTGATATTTAGGAGAGAAGATGGAACCGAAGTATCGCTAGGTGGTTCTACTTTGATTTCTGCGCTAGGTGCAGTAGTATCAAGGGTAAATTTCAGTTCCAGTTTTTCAGATGTGTTTCCTGATAAATCTGTAGCAATAATATTAAAAGTATTTTCTCCTTCTTTCAAGGGATTATTACCGTTAATTTGTCGTATACGGTTGATATCAAAGGAGAAAGTTCCATCTTCTTTATTCAAATCAGATTGAACGTTGGTGAACTTGTCTTCAGGGGTATCATTAAAACCAGCACGGATATTGACGATGTTCTGACTATTACTAATAATTCCCCTAATTGCTGGATTGGAAGTAATACGGTCATTATTCAGAACTCCCGTGTCTTCTACTAAAGTAACATTAACCACAGGTTCATTTTTAATATTCACACCGATCGTAACGCTCTGAGTATTTCCAGCTACATCCTTAGTGGTAATGGTAATCTTTCCTGCACCTTGAGGAATTCCAGCTAAATCTAAGGGAATATCAAATTCACCATTGGGGTTTACCTGAACTGGTTTTTCACCGACATTTTCATTTTCACCAAATCTATAGGTAACTTCGACGATGGGGGAACCAGTACCATCTACGCTACCTTGCAATCTTGCCCCAGGAACCAAATTAGCATTTTCTGCGGGACTATTTATTTTCAGTTGGGGTAGAGCTGTGTCAATGTTAAATGTTAAGGGTTGAGACATCATACTCATGTTTCCTGCTGCATCTGTTGCTTTCGCGGTGATGTTTTTGGTTCCATCAGCTAGCTCTACACTAGTCTCTATTTCCCAAGTACCATTAGAAGTTCCTTCTCCAACTAATACTCCATTATCAAATATTTCTATTTTGGTTCCAGCTTCCGCTTCCCCTGCGATGATGGGAGTATTGTCCTTAAGGAATGTACCTTTAGCTTTAGATAAACCCAAGTTTATTGGAGGGTTGGGAGCAATAGTATCAAAAGTAAACTTAAATGTAGTGCTACTAAATACCTCTCCAATACTATCTCGTGCTTCCAAAACTAGGTTATAAATACCATTTGGTAAAGAACCACCGTTAATTTTACTTAACTCATCTTGACTTAAAGAGAACTTACCATCACTCTGCAAGTTTGTTGATAAATCAATAACGTCAGGTTTACCTTCAAACCGAGCTGTTAATTGAGGAACCTGATTAATATTAGTTACCATTCCCTGAATTTGCGGGTCTGGTGTAATATTATCAGTTGCACTTAAGCCTCCATCGTTGACTAAAGATGCAGTAATTTCCGTACTTCCCCGTTCAAAGGAATTATTTGCGACACCGACATCAATTATTTGTTGTCCAAGAGGGTTTAAATCCCATCTCTCATTAGGTGAGATGACATCATTTAAGGAATTTAGCTTACCTACCGCTCCCTTGATCTGGAAAATTACGTCATTATAGTCCCTGTCAGAACTCCCATCAACACGCATATCTTCCACACCGAACACACCACCATCCGTACTACCTGAAACTAACTGCATCATCTGTGCAGCATTTCCAGGATTTGCAGAGCTTATAGAAAACAGAGGACGTTTCACCCCTCCTGCTCCAGGATTATCAAAAACTTCTTGGATGGTACCTTGGGGAACTAACATTAAAGCAAACTTATCCCCTGGTTTCATCCGCAAATTTTTCACTCCAGAGTAATCACCACTATTGCGATCGCTCTCTCCTAGTTCACCAAATAATTTTGCACCTTCACTACTGTCTCTAATCGTAATGTAACCCATCTCGGAGTTACTCAGGGCACGACTTGCTGCTTCTCGAATATATTCAATAGAACCAGGAGTCAATCCTTCCATTCCTGTGAGGCTGAAAATCGCAACTTCACTATTAAAAACTCCTGCATCAAAGAGAAAATCAATATTAAATTCACCTGTTGCGTTAACTGTGAATACACCAGTCTGTTGTAAAGAGTATTCTACAGGAATAGTAGCGTTACCAAAATCAATTAAACCACTATCATCCTCAGCTTTTAACTCAATTAATTGAGATTCGCTTAAGTGTTTATCTTGTACTAAAGCTGCAAAAATTGCTCCTTCGTCTCCAGGAGAATCTTCAATATTGAGTTTAGAGTCAATATAGTGTCCCATTTCCTCCAGGACAGCATTACTCATTGCTCTATAATTGGTCAGATTATCTTCAATAAATTCCTCAGCAAAATATATAGTATCTGCACCAAACGCAGCATCTGCATTTTCATCAAAGTAACTTCCGGGAACAACCTCAATTCCTGGAAATTCCCTACCACTAACGATATCACCTACCAAGCTTTGAGCGGCTTCTATTTGCCAACTATCCCCGAAAGCTTGACGCATTTTAGGAATAAAATCAGGGTCAGATGTAAAGTTATGTAGTTCTTCTAATCCTGGTAACTGCGTATTTTCTAGGAATAAATGATTGGAAGTAGGTAGATGATTATCTGTATTCATATATATTGTTAATTCAGTAAAAACACTATATTGGTAATTTGATTCAACAGCTTCCTGGTCTGATAAGGTAAAGTCTTGTAAATCTTTACCTTATAAGACTAAGAAGCCGTGAAAATCATCATTTGAGACAAAAAATCAGCCTTTTAAGACTGAATGCAAAAATAGCAATAATGTATGTGGTTATACGGGAGTTAATAGACTTCCCTGTTATAGCACTTCTTTTTCAGAATGCAAGATGTAGCAACAATCTATCTAGAAATGGTTTACGATTTCTTCCTAAGTCACAATCACATAAATAAACATCTCCAGAAATTAACCAGAAATTAGGTATGTACCATCTGCAACCTAAGCAGAGACTTAAATTTAACGTCTCTATATTCTTTCCTGGAAATGTCTATTACTGATGAAACTATAAGACTCCGGTTCAATTATTGAAGAAAAATTGTCTTGAATCGGAATTTACGTCCGTTTATAATTAGTTAGTATTATTTATTACATTTATGTGTTTTGAATTTTGTTCACCAGAGGTGTTCCCGCAGGGTATGCCGGAATTTTGAATTGGAGTTGACGCGATGGTCATCCTATCCCTATGTGTCTACAGTTTGTATCTATAGATTATCGAGTACGGGCAAAAAGCTGTGTAAAATAATATTCACCCTTGGCATTTCTCGCAATACCAATCCCAGTAACTTGATAATTACCCGTTAAATTGCGATGATGACCGGGACTTTTAATCCAACCTGCAACAGCACTAATTCCAGGATTGCGGTGCCCCTGATTATATGCAACATTCTCTGCTACACCGCGAGCAGAAAGTAATTTAAACATCCTTTTATAGCGAGACTGGGAACCACTATGTCCGAAAGGAACCCTTTTCCTAGCCATTTTCTGACTATGCTGTCTTGCGATCGCGCTGATACGACTATCTAATTTTAGGGGTGCTAAACCTTTTTTACGTCGATATTGATTAATTTGTCGATGAACAACTCTCTCCATCCTCGCTGTATTAGATTGTAAAGCGATGACCCTAGAAGGTTCGCGCAGAGCGATCGCAGATTGAGAACTCAATACAGTTGGAGAACCAGCAGTATTATCAACAACTGTTATGGATGACTTTACTTCTACTCCGCTCAAGATAATTGCTGTTCCTAAAACAGCTCCCCCAAGTTTTGTGAAAACTTTTCTCATACTCATAGAAAGCAGATTATTTCTTAACATTTTAATTCACTTCAAAGTATAACTGAATCTAACTGCCCTTATAATTCCCTTTCTGAAGATAAAAATAACAATTCAGAATTAAGTTCTCTTCCTGGGAATATACGATAAATATCTAATCAAAGCTTTGAATAAAACTATAATACTGTTTCAAAATAAATATAGGTTATACTCAATTACCTTTTATTTAAGTTGCCATTATTTGATGAATAAGCGACCGAACCTCAAATTGCATTTACTAATAGCTTTTTGTTTAGGAATCATTTTGTCTTCTAATCTCCGATCCATAAATCTTTCTGCTGTTAGTAATAACTCTGAATTACCTGTGTACCATATAAAAGTACACTCCCATAACAACAATATGTCTTCACTTACCTATCCCAAAACTCGTAAAGACAAACAAGTTGATAACTATCACGGTACACAAGTAGCAGATCCCTATCGTTGGTTAGAAGATCCAGATTCGGAGGAAACAAAAGCATGGGTAAAAGCACAAAATGAGGTTACGTTTGCTTATCTGAATGATATTGAGAATAAAGAGAAAATTAAACAACGTTTGACTAAAATGTGGGATTATGAAAAATATGGGGTTCCCTATAAAAAGGGCGATCGCTATTTTTATTCTAAAAATGATGGTTTACAAAATCAAAGCGTTCTCTACACTTTGAAAAGTCTTGATGACAAACCTCAAGTACTGCTTGACCCGAACAAACTATCTGATGACGGTACAGTGGCATTATCAGGGACATCCATTAGTGATAATGGCAATTTATTAGCATATAGTATTTCGACTTCCGGTTCAGATTGGCAAGAATGGAAAGTTAGAGATATCGAAACAGGTAAAGACCTGAAAGATCATCTTAAATGGATTAAGTTTTCCGGTGTGTCTTGGACAAAAGATAATCAAGGTTTTTTCTACAGTCGCTACGATGAACCAAATGAAAAAACTAAGTTAGAAGATGTTAATTATTATCAAAAGCTTTATTATCACCATTTGGGAACTGCTCAATCAGAAGATACATTAATCTACCACCGTCCCGACCAAAAAGAGTGGGGATTTAGCAGTAAAGTTACAAAAGATGGGGATTATCTAATTATTTCAGTTTGGTTGGGTACAGATTCCAAAAATCTAGTTTTCTACAAACACTTAAGTGGTTTTGATAGTAAATCTGATAGTGAAGTCATAGAACTAATCAATAAATTTGAGGCTAATTACAGCTTTATTGATAACGATGATAGTATTTTCTACTTTAGTACTGACTTAAACGCACCGAAGGGAAGAGTTGTTGCTATAGATATTAATAATGTTAGTAATTCAGAAAAAAATGTAGACGATAATCAAAAATGGCGAGAAATTATACCCCAAGGAAAAGAAACCCTTCAAGATGTAGGTATACTAAATAATCAATTTGTCGCAGGTTATCTTAAAGATGCTCGTAGTCAAGTTAAAATATTTGACTTACAAGGTAAAATAATTCGAGAATTAGATTTACCTGGTATTGGTTCTGTTAGAGGTTTTAATGGCGAACGTGAAGATACCGAAACCTTTTATAGCTTTACTAGTTTTACAACCCCTGGAACTATTTACCGTTATGACATGATCGCTGGTAAAAGTACAGTATTTCGGGAATCAGAAGTAGACTTTAATCCCGACAATTATGAAACTCAACAAGTCTTTTATCAAAGTAAAGATGGTACTCAGATACCAATGTTTATTACTCATAAAAAAGGAATAAAGCTAGATGGTAATAATCCCACACTTCTCTATGCATATGGTGGTTTTAATATTTCCATAACCCCTACATTTTCTATTAGTAACTTAGTATGGATGGAAATGGGAGGTATTTATGCAGTTGCAAATCTGCGTGGTGGTGGTGAATACGGTGAAGAATGGCACCAAGCAGGAATGAAGCTGAGCAAACAAAATGTTTTTGACGACTTTATTGCAGCAGCAGAATGGTTAATTAGTAATAAATATACAAGTTCTCAAAAGCTAGCAATTTTAGGGGGAAGTAATGGTGGTTTACTAGTTGGTGCTTGTATTACACAACGTCCGGAATTATTTGCTGCTGCTTTACCTGCAGTGGGTGTAATGGATATGTTGCGCTTTCACAAATTTACCATTGGTTGGGCGTGGATATCTGAATATGGTTCCCCCGAAAACCCCGAGGAATTCCAAAAACTCTATAGTTATTCACCACTACATAACCTCAAACCCGGTACAAGATATCCCGCAACCCTAATTACTACAGGCGACCATGATGATAGAGTAGTACCAGCCCACAGTTTCAAATTTGCGGCAGCATTACAAGCATCTCATCAAGGAGATGCACCCGTATTAATCAGAATTGACACCAAAGCTGGACACGGTGCAGGTAAACCCACAGCTAAAGTTATTGAGGAAAGAGCAGATATGTGGGCTTTTTTAGCAAAAAATTTGGATATTAAAGTTAGTTTATAAGCAGATTTCTGTAAGTCTGCAAGAAAATTCTATTTTGTAAAAAAATGTAGAGACATTTAATTGAAGGTCTCTAGGGGAGTTGTAGTTTCCCTAGAGACGTTTCCCACAGATGTCTATTTATTGTTATTAAACATAGGACTTATATGATGTCCGGCAAATCACCCATAATATGTCCGCAGTGTGGAAAGAAGTAAAACGACGCAACTCCTACACTTTGCGATTGCTTCTCCTAACGGAGACGCTAGAGCGAACACTACCGTTTGTCCTAATGGACATGCTACGCAAACGCAATGACGGTTATTTTAACGGACATCATATTACGCTACGAAGATTTGTCATTGCGACCGGAACATAGTGTAGGGTTAGCAATCTCAAGAACTATGCGATTACATCGCTAT
>JBCCDM010000291.1:0-8405 GCA_039030795.1 Cyanobacteria bacterium P01_A01_bin.84 | reverse complement strand
TTCATTTGTAAGTCTTAATATAGATTAAAATTATATTATATAAATGATTTCTAGTTTATAGAAATCAGGATAAATTAACTTAATATGAGCCATTTATGAGCCATTGTTTAAATCCTAACTGTACTTATCCTTATGACCCAATGAACGACGGTAGAAGATTTTGTCGTAATTGTGGGTCGAATTTATTATTAAATAATCGTTATCGTGTAGTTAAACATTTAGGTAAAGGAGGTTTTAGTAAGACGTTTGAAGTGGTAGAAAAGGATAAGCGATATGTTTTAAAGGTTCTAAATTTATATCACTTTCATAATCAGAAGGTCAAAGATAAAGTTATTAGCTTATTTAAACGTGAAGCTCTTGTATTACAATCTTTAGACCATCCAGGAATACCCAAAGTTGATATCGGTGGATATTTTGAGGTAGCTTATCCGGAGTCGAATGAACCATTGTACTGCTTGGTAATGGAAAAAATTGATGGTTTCAATTTGCAGCAGTGGTTAGATCGTTCTCAACATGAAATTATTTCTGTTGAAAAAGCTTATGAATGGTTAAAGCAGTTATTAGAAATATTAGAAAAGGTTCACCAACAAGGATATTTTCACCGAGACATTAAACCTGCAAATATAATGATTAGACCAAATGGTCAATTAGTATTAATTGATTTTGGTGCTGTCAGAGATTTAGCTCAAACTTATCTACAACATGAGGAGGCAAATAATGGTACACAAATTGGTTCTCCAGGATATGCACCATTGGAACAAATCCATCATGGTAAAGCTGTAGCACAATCTGATTTTTTTGCTTTAGCTAGAACTTTTGTTCATTTATTAACTAAAGTACATCCTTTAGAAATACCGAAGACACAAGATAATAAAAAATTAATTTGGCACAATAGATTTAAAAAAAATAAAGAGAATCCAAGTATTTTATACAAGTTACGCTGGTATAATTTTTGTATTTTATTAGACTCGATGATGGAGGCTTATTGGCAAAAAAGACCAAAAACTATTAAGAGTATTTTAAGACGTTTAGAAAAAAATTTTGTTTTATTTTTAATTCCATATCGGATAATTCTATTAATTATACTATTACTATCTGGCTTGGGTAGTAGCTATTGGTATCTTACTGGAGTCAAGGGTTGTGCAAAAATACCTATTAGAAGTTTTCCTATCAATGATGAAATTAGTTGTGGAGAGGAAATTTTAATTAAACAATTAAGTTCAACGGAAAAATTACAGGGTATAGAAGCAATTAAAAGAGATGATTATCGTTACGCTTCTAGTTTTTTAGAGTTAGCATGGAATAAGCAGCGAAATCCAGAAACTTTAATTTATCTCAATAATGCAAATATAGAGGCAAAAAAGATTAAATCTTATACTATTGCTGTAGTTGCACCAATTAGTAATAATGCAGATAGTATTAATTCTAGTTTAGAAATTTTAAAAGGTATAGCTCAGGCACAAGATGAGTTTAATCGCGCTAACTTTAGTAAAGGTCTGGGAATTAAAGTTTTAATTGCTAATGATAATAATAATCCCATAAAAGCCAAGAAAATTGCTCAAAAGTTAGTTAACAAACAAGATGTGTTAGCAGTTATTGGTCACTTTACTAGCGATACAACTATAGAAGCTATCGATATATATCAAAAAAATAAATTATTATTGATATCCCCAACTGCTACTTCTGAAGACCTAGGAAAAGTTTGTCAGGACTTAGATGCAGATAAGTGTTTCTTTCGACGAGTGGTAGGTAGCGATCGCGTGACAGCTAAAAAAATTTCCCGTTATTTAATAAATAATACTTCTCACCGGAAAGCTGCTGTTTTCTTTAATAAAAATAGTAATTATTCTAAATCAATAGAAGCGGAGTTTAAACTTGATTTTACTACTAATGGGGGGCAGATCGTCAAAGAATTTGATTTGTTTAATTCTGGTTTCAATGCTGATTATGCTATACAATCAGTCAAACAAAGTAGTGCAGATGTATTAGTTTTACTGCCAAATAGCGACGGTTTAATTTCTAATAAAATATTTCAATTAATTGCAGCAACAGAAAATCACTATCCAATTTTAGGTGGTGATGGACTTTATCACTCTAATATTCTGAAAATAGTTAGAAAAAATACCCAAGGTTTAATAGTTGCTATTCCATGGCAATATAATAGTAGTCCAAATATGGCATTTACTCAACAAGCTCAGAAAATGTGGGGAGGAAAGCAAAGTAGAGACAATAATATGACTGACATAACTTGGCGTACCGCTATGACTTATGATGCAGCAAAGACGCTGTTAAATGCTTTAGAGAAATTACCAATATCAACTAGTCGTGAAGATGTAGTGAAAGCATTAAATCATCCCACGTTTCAAGCAAATGGAGCTACAGGGGCAATTACATTTAATAAAGAAGGTGTTCGTAAGGAACAAAATATTGATTTATTCAGGGTTGTGCGTGGTGAAAATAATAAATTGAAGTTTGTTTTGTTGAGTGAGTAGCGATCGCTGATGATGGTTGATGTTTGTGGTTATATATAATGCTACGCTTTCTGCTTTCTAATGAACTATTAACTTTTATCGAGAAAGTTGTATAAATAGTACTTAGTATTACTGACTACCTAGGACTAAAAGTCCCAGGGTTATAGACCAATACGGTTCAGATAAGAGGAATTGTAGGTTGGGTAGAGCTTGAGCGTTACCCAACAAAACATTGATAATGTTGAGTTACTCTCCGAGAAGCCGCTCCGCGTCTACGTTCCTCAACCCAACCTACGCTATTTGGAATTTTCAGGCTTAACGGCAACGGTATTGGGTTATAGACAAGTACTTAAAAGGGGACTGAATAAATTTTGTATCAAGAGTATTATTTATTACTGTATATTTTATGTTTGACTATTTATACGTATAGATGCAAGATTTGAGCGACCCACAATGTGGGAATTCCTTCTGCAAAATTTAACTCCTTGCAACGAATGAAACTTGTACATTTTTCGATAAATTCTAAAACCCTTGATATATGAGGGTTGTAAAATTTGCAAGTTAAGAATTAAGGTATTTTTCCTGTAAGAAAAAAGACTTGAAGAGATTCTCCTCCAAATTCAGAATAATAAAGATAAAGATGTCCTAACATATCCTGATAGTGCTATGGTCAGTGACTTTTTGTGTTTGACTCAATTGAATCCTGTGAAAAATAATTATAGGGTGACATTTGTATAGGTGTGAGGATGTACTTTGGTATGTTTTTACATCACTTAATGTTTCTAAAATTAAATCTAAATTTATGTCAACATCACTATCACAATTACATTTCGGTAATCATTTACTTGTTGGGATCTCTGGTCCGGAATTAAACGATGCAGATAAACGTTTACTTGGTGACTTAAAACCTGTTGGTATTGTTTTCTATGGTAAAAATTTTCTTCATAATCAACATTACGAAGTTTGGTTAGAAAGTTTTCAGCAGCTAAATGCACAAATACGTGAATACGCTGAACGCGATGCAATGTTTATGACTATTGACCACGAAGGTGGTAGAGTCATTCGTCCACCTTTACCAATTAGTCGCTTTCCTTATACCTATTTTCAGAGGAATAGAGCAACTTCTGTCGCTAAGGCTATGGCAGTAGAACTTAAATCCCTTGGTATAAATCTATCTTGGTCGCCGGTTGCTGATATTTTTTCTAATCCAACAAATCCGATTATTGGACCCCGTGCTTTTGATATTACTCCGGAAGCTGCTGGTAAAGGTGCTGTTGAATTTTTTCAAGGACTGCGAGAGTCGGGAATTATAGCTTGTGCAAAACACTTCCCTGGTCATGGAGATACAAGTACTGATTCTCATTTAGAGTTACCAGTTTTATATTTAACACTAGAAGAATTACGTAGTCGGGAATTGATACCTTTCCAAATGCTAATTAAAGAAAATATTCCGATGATTATGACTGCTCATATTCTGTTTCCGAAGATAGATCGAGATGTACCAGGGACTTTATCGAAAACCATTTTACAAAAACTACTCCGGGAAGAGTTGGGTTTTCAGGGGGTGGTGGTATCTGACGATTTGGATATGAAAGCTGTTTCTGATATGTATGCTCAAGGTGGTACTGTTACCAAGACATTTCATGCTGGTTGTGACTTGTTGATGGTTTCGGGTAATTTACCTGGATCGTCCTTGGAAAAAACTTATGCGATCGCGTCGGATTTTGCAAGTTCTTTGAATGATGGTAGCTTGGATGAGTCGGTGGTGGAAGCATCAAGGGTAAGGGTTGAGAGTTTATTAAACATAACTCCTCAATATCCAGTTGAGATGTTGGATAAGGATAGCTTATTAAAGCACGCTGAGTTAGCTATTGATTGTAGTTTTGATAAATAAGTTGTGAAAGTTGAGTTGTGAAAGTTGTTTAGGATCTTTGAAAAAAGCTAAGAGTTGAAGAATTGGGGGAAATCCCCCAAACCTCCTCAAAATAAGAAACTAAAAACAATTTTTTAATGCTTATTTTAGGAATTTTCAAACTTTAATTAATCAGGGTGACGTACCTACATCATAATCAAAGATTATGGTGTAGGCTTCTCAATGACTCCTATATAAGGAAATTCAATCATTGGAATTCCTGCCACCTAAAAATCCCATTCAATCAACTGGAGGAGAATGTCAATTACTTCTTTCTTATTTCTTTAATTGTGCTTTAATTTACCATTTATCTATCTTAAATAGCTTGTCACAAACTCCAGCTAATGATACTTTCAAGGACTGTGTGAGAGTTGAACGGAATTTATTAAAAAATGAAGCGTATTCAATCTATACTAACAATTAGTTCCAGTTTATTTTCAAGCTTTTTCTATTTATTTGTACCTTTCTCAGTAAATGCTGCACCACCGAGAGAAGCCGATAAAACTGTCAATTGTGATATTTTGGTAGCTGGTGGTGGTCTATCTGGTGCTGCGACTGCTTATGAAGGATTGTTGGCTGGTAAAAGAGTTTGTATAACTGAAATTACTGATTGGTTAGGAGGACAAATCTCTTCCCAGGGTACCTCTGCATTGGATGAAAGACCTACTCAACGGCAAAAGCTATTTTACTCTAGAGGATATTTGGAATTACGCGATCGCATTCGTAAAGAATATGGTGAACTTAATCCTGGTGATTGCTGGGTTAGTGATTCGTGTTTTTTGCCCGGAGATGGTCATAAAATATTAAGTAAGATACTCAAAAATGCTGCCAGAAAAGGTAAAGGTAAGTTAGAGTGGTTCCCCAGTACGGTGATTAAGGAACTCGATCTTAGTAACGATGGCAAAATAATTAATAGCGCGATCGCTATTAAGCATGAGCCGAAAAAGGGGGCAGCACCCCTTAATACTTTTCCTTTATCTGAGACTATCGAAGATGCATATACCTATCAAGACTCTGATAAATTCAAAAAGACGATTATTCGCTTCCTACCTGCCAGAAAATCCCAGAAAAACTCACCAAATTGGTATGTGATTGATGCAAGTGAAACCGGGGAAATTATTGGTTTAGCTGATGTTCCTTATCGACTTGGTATTGATGCTCGCTCTTACTTAGAACCTTCGTCCTCAAGTGTTAGTAATAATCCTTACTGTACTCAGGGTTTTACTTATACTTTCGCAATGGAGCAAACCAAAGAAGCACAACCCCAGAAAGAACCTCCCTTTTACAAACAGTATTCCCCTTACTACAGCTACGAACTCGAAAGATTAGCAAGTTTCCCCTTAGTATTTACCTATCGTCGTATCTGGAGTCCTAAAACTGGGGAAGCAACAAAATTCCGTGGAATTGGTTTTAGTGCTCCCACTCCCGGTGATATATCCATGCAAAACTGGACTTGGGGTAACGATTACCGTCCAGGAAACCCCCAAGATAACCTCATATATACCCGCGAACAACTCCAAGGAAGTGGACAGCTAGAACCCGGAAATTGGAAGGGTGGACTGCGAACCGATGCACTACGTAAAGGTGAAGAAATTTCCCTTGGTTACTATCACTGGTTAACAAGTGGTACTACCGATTCCCAACTAGGTGATGGAGTTAAGAAACCACACCCCAATCATCGTTTTCTTTCCGGTTTAAAATCTCCCATGGGAACCGTCCATGGTTTATCTAAATATCCATATATGCGGGAAGGAAGAAGAATTATTGGTAGACCTAGCTGGGGACAACCAGAAGGTTTTACCATTTGGGAAATAGATATTTCTCGTCGCGATTACAATGACGAATATTACCGTAAAACCTTAACACCCCAAGTATATCGTCGTCTGAAAACAGCCCTAGCAGGATTAGAAGCAACATCAGTACTTCGTACTAACAAAGACTTGAACAATGTATCCCGTCGCAGTCGTTCTACCATTTTCCCAGATTCCGTTGGTATTGGTCATTACGCTATTGACTTCCATCCCTGCATGACCAAAAGTCCCCCAGAAGCACCAGGAAATACAGAACGTCCTGGAGAAAGACGCGGTGCAGGACAAGCTTATCCCTTCCAAATCGCCCTCAGAGCAATGATTCCTCAAAAAATTGATAACTTGCTAGTAGCAGGAAAAAGTATCGCTACCAGTCATATTGCAGCTGCCGCTTATCGGGTACACTCATTTGAATGGTCAGCCGGTGCTGCGGCTGGAACTACCGCAGCTTTCGCGTTAAAAAATGACATCGCTCCTTATCAGCTAGTAGACGAATTACCCAGAATAGAACCAAAGCTGATTCAGTTACAGCTACTACTGAAGAAAAACAACAACCCAACAGCATTTCCAGATACTTCTATTTTTAACAATAAATGGGATGATTGGCGTTAAAAGAAGGTAGGAAAAGGGAGACTAGTGGAACCAAAAAAATTCCTGCATAACAAAATACTTACTATAGGAGGATCTTGCTACAAAATTCCAGCATTAAATAATAAGATGAGGAGATGGGGAGCAGGAGAGCGAAGGAATTAATAACGCAGCTATTCCCATTACTCATTCCAATTAACAATCATCAAATTACCACCTCTTCCCCCATCTTCTTCTAAACTAGTTATTTGTAGTCTATTGTGACAATTTACTGACTAACTATGCTTATGTCAAAAACAAACTTAGAATTTGTTTATGGAGTAGCAACTGGAATGGCAACAGCTCCGACAGTTACTCCCGAACGAACGGGTCAAGTGAGTGTCAAACCTTATCCTAACTATAAGGTAATTGTATTGAATGACGACTTTAATACTTTTCAACACGTTGCTGAATGCTTGATGAAGTATATTCCAGCAATGACCAGCGATCGCGCTTGGGAATTGACCAATCAAATACATTATGAAGGACAAGCTATTGTCTGGACTGGACCCCAAGAACCTGCGGAACTTTACCATCAGCAATTACGTCGTGCAGGGTTAACAATGGCACCCCTAGAAGCGGCGTAAACCCATGACAAAACCGAACCGTGGTAGGCTCGTTTGGAATCATTCTACCCATCTGAGTGGTTTAATTCCCATCTTGGAAAAACTTTGTAACCAAGATGGGATACAAACCGTCACACCCGGAGAGCTTCGTCGAGTACGGGGTCATTGTCCGAAAATGCAGGTCAGATTATCTGTACCCATTCGCGGTGGATTTAAAGCGATCGCTAGACAAGGAAAGACCGTACAAGAAGTATTTATTGTTGCTGACTTGGAACGAGAACAACTCGAAAATGCAATTGCGATCGCAATGGGGCAGTAGAAGATTAGTAATGGATAATATTGATAATTGGTAAAATAATCAACCAATTTATTCATCAATTTGACGGATTGCGATTCTATGTAGGGGTAGTATGAGAATGCATGAGAAAGTTAGAAAATATGACAAAGCAGCTGTTAATTTTAAGGTTGTTGATAAGGCTTCTGTAAATGGTAATATAGCTTTCTGAGTTCCAAATGAAATACAGTAAACTAACCAGTAAGAAAAGCTCATTTGAAACAAAACCTTTTCTGTAGCTTCTATGCTATTTTTCTCACTTCTATCACTCCAAAGTAATATTAAACCTAAAAAACAAGCGCAGAAAGAAATAGCTACAAAAAATTCGTGATTAATAATATTAACAGGACACATTTGACTTTTTCATATTCTAGTTTTTCTATTGAAAATCAGTCTATCTGAAGTTGATTTGAAAATTCAAAATCTGGTTACAATCTGCAACAGAATATCTTTTTTTAGTAAATAATTAATAATTTTGATTGAAAAGTGTAATGGGTGATAGGGAAACTATCATAGTTTTTCTCTTTCCCCTTTCTCCTTTACTCTTAACTTGCACATTTTATAACCCTGGTATATCAAGGGTTTTAGAATTTATCGAAAAATGTACAAGTTTCATTTGTTGCAAGGTGGAGTTAAATTTTGAATTTTGTTCACCAGAGGTGTTCCCGCAGGGTATGCCGGAATGCC
>JBCCDM010000290.1:0-8413 GCA_039030795.1 Cyanobacteria bacterium P01_A01_bin.84 | reverse complement strand
TCCTGGCTCTGTAATTGTGGATGTAGCTGTAGACCAAGGTGGTTGTGTGGAGACTTTACGCACTACATCTCACACTAATCCTACATATATAGAAGCAGGTGTAGTTCATTACGGTGTACCTAATATGCCTGGTGCAGTACCTTGGACAGCTACCCAAGCTTTAAATAATTCTACATTGCCTTATGTCTTACACTTAGCAAATGAAGGTTTGGGTGCTTTAGATAAGAATCCTGCTTTAGGGAAGGGTTTAAATGTGAATAATTTTAAGTTAGTCCATCCTGCTGTACAGGGAGTATTTCCTGATTTGGTGAGTTAATTGTTAGCTCTGTTTTGTATTTGAGCATTGAAATAAATCTAGAAAATGGTATTGAAACGTTCAGGTGTGCATCCCTGTTTTTATTTTTTAATGAGATAATAACCATCATTACGTTGATGAAGTCTTCCCAAAGGTTGGAGGAATAATGTTAGTTATAAATTTTGCGATTGCTTTGCTCTGCTCGCAATGACATTCAAAAAAGTGGGATGCTCCTAAGGTTCAGTTAATGAGTGAATAACTAATAAGTAATAGATGAAGCTAGCAAAAAACCAACTATAAACCTGTTTTTAGACTAACCCCAGAGTTCCCGAGAAAAGAGTAAGAAATAAAGTCAAAGAAATATATTTGCTCATAAAATAAATATCAGAACTCATTTGATAAAAATCTAATTTCATAATTTTTATAATAGATTTTTCAAAAGTACCGTTATCGTTTATTCTTGAAATAGTAGAATATTTTTGTTGGAATATACTCAATATGTCACTTTGATTTATTTTTTCAGTACTCGATTAAGTAGTTCAGTAGAAATAAATGAAGCTATGTAACAGAATAGAGTCAACATGAGTATTACGATTACGTTGTTTTACTTCTTTACACGCCCTACGTTAACGTTTTCAACGAAGGTAATTACATACCTTTAAATTTTGACACCGACTTACTTAGATATTTTCAAAAAATATAATTTTTAGTTAATTCTAAAATATGACTCAAGTACTGTGGGTTGTAACTCTAGTTGTTGGACAAAATTATCTGCAATATCAAAACTAAATATTTTCTCTTATTACTCTTTATGCCATAAAACTTAAAAGGATAATATTTAGGGGAAAAATCATGATGAAATGCTTGTTTTGTCGCGTATTGTGCTGATTATAAATACTTGTGAGCAAAAGTCATAGAAACGATAATGACTGTTAATTCCACGAGTGGTGTTATTGAAAATAATTTAATTTTTTTGTGATTTTATTGAATAAGTAGACGCAATCATAGCTAGCAACAAAAAAGTGCTTTGTTTAACTTTTAAAGTCAAGCGTAAGTCTGCTGTGTCGTGACATATTGATACTTGATAATTTTCATTACATTCTTTCAGGGGTTTATATTTGCAATGAAAACTAATATCCATACTCAAAATTTTAATACTGATGAATTCAATACTAACGAATCTAATTTAGCAATAGGCGATCGCGGAGAGGGAGTAAAGGAATTACAAACACTGTTGCAAACAAGGATACGCTTTATAGAAGGCTTAGAAATCATAGGATTCTTCGGCAAAACTACTCAATTAGCAGTTAAAGCCTTTCAGGTACGCAATTTTCTTGACGATACTGGTATTGTGGATAGCCAAACTTGGGAAGCTCTTAAACAAGGTCGTCGTCAGAATTTACCTGTATTGAAATTTACCAGTTGCGGCGATGATGTTGCTAGAGTACAAAAAGTATTAAGTTGGAAACACCCTGGTTTTAGTAAAGGCTACTATTTTGAAGAAATTCACGGTGATTTTAATTTAAGAACAGAGGTCGCACTCAAGATGTTTCAAAGAGACCAACAGTTAGTTATAGATGGAATTATTAGCGATAAAACTTGGGAGGCTCTGATGGCATTAGCGAGTGTGATTTCTTACACTCAATATTTGTAGAAGTATTCGTAAAGTTACCAGATGTTAAATTAATCCTGTCTAAATAGTTATAACTGATAACTTTTAAAGTAGTTGCCAATGTCATTTTCTGATTCTAGTTGGACTTTCCTCCATAGCCAATTGCATCGAACTATTCGACAACGTCAGTTATTCCAACGCAATGAAAGATTATTAGTAGCGGTTTCTGGCGGACAGGATTCATTATGTTTGATTAAATTACTATTAGATTTACAATCAAAATGGGGATGGTCTCTAGGTATTGCTCATTGCGATCATTGTTGGCGTATTGATAGTGAAGCTAATGCTCGTCATGTGGAAAGATTAGCTGAAAATTGGGGAATATCTTTTTATTTAGAAACCGCTACACAAGCTATTGATAGCGAAGCTAAAGCTCGTGAGTGGCGTTATCAAGCTTTAAGTGATATTGCTCAAAAAAATAATTATTCGTGTATTATTGCTGGACACACCGCCAGCGATCGCGCTGAAACTTTGCTCTACAATTTAATCCGGGGTACTGGTGCTGATGGTTTACAAGCTTTGACTTGGAAGCGTAGTTTAGGTGTCAGTAATAAATTAAATAATCAACAAGAAATATCATTAGTACGTCCGCTTTTAGAAATAACTAGAAGTGAAACAGGAAAATTTTGCCAAGATTTGCAATTGCCAGTATGGGAAGATGAAACCAATGAGAACTTGAAATATGCTCGCAATCGTATACGTCAAGAGTTACTACCATATTTACAGCAGCATTTTAATCCCCAAGTAGAATCAGTACTAGCTCAAACTGCCGAAATTTTACAAGCAGAGGTAGAATATCTCGAACAAGTTGCACAACAATTGTTTGAGCAAGTTATAGAAACAGATGGGTTAAATCAAGAACTAAACCAAGAACTAAATCAAGAACTATCTGGAACAATATATATTAAACGTAAATTATTGCAGAACATACCCATTGCCATCCAAAGAAGAGTTATGCGACAGATATTGCAAAAAAATATGTTCTTTAATCCTAATTTTGAACATATTGAAAAACTGACAGCCCTAATTAAAGCACCCAATCGTACCCGAACCGATCCATTTCCCGGAGGAGCGATCGCTATAGTTGAGGATGATTTTATTTGTTTGCAAAGGTAAAGTTTGTAAACTTCTAACTTGTACATTTTTCGATAAATTCTAAAACCCTTGATATACCAGGGTTATAAAATGTGCAAGTTAAGAGTACAGGACTTATATCATGTCCGCTTGAACGCTTACGATAAAATTAACGCCGAGATATTGAATGATAAACATTTACGCACTTTTATATCGTAACTAATTATCCGGACTTGATATTACGCAACGAAAATTTGTCCGAAGCGACGGTCACTACGTGTAGGAAAGGGAAGCGTTAACGTCTCGGACGGAATTACGTAGCTTTTGTGTAAGTCCTGGAGTAAACAAATAAAAATATTTTTGAAGTTTGACAAACTTCAAAAACATTAGGGACACAGAACTGCTGTGTCCCTATTAGAAGTAAAATGTATTGCACTTAACTAGAACCTACTAAACCTATTCTGAGAAAGCAAATTTATTCAACAAAGTTGTAATTAAAATTGTAATTAAAGTTGTAATTTATGATTGCGTGACAAGATTAGATACAGTTTGCTGCATTTCATTAATTGTTTGTAATTGAGAATCGTTAGTTTCTTGTACCTGAGTTAAATTCTCACCCATTGTAGCTAGCTTGTCCCGTAAGGTATCTAAACAATCCTGTATCGGCTGTAATACTTCCTGATAAAGGCTAATCTTACCCTGAGATTCAGCAATTGACTTATCTATGGAGGTGAGGTTTTCCTCCATACCTAGTAACTCTTGTTGCTGTGTTTGTTGGGTTTGAATTTGCTCATCAATTTCTTTCTGAATTGATTCATTTTGAGCAATTAATTGCTCTTTTTCTGAGTTAAATTGCTCTATTTCTTCCGAGAGTTTCTGACGCTGAATCTCTAATTGGCTAACAATTGGGTCTATAATTGTATCTCCAGTTTGTCCATTACTGGTGGCTTTTCCCTGTCTGCGCATCAGCACTGTTTGATGTAACTGTAATGATGAAGTAAGTTCTTCAATGCTGCGACGTTGTCCGACTAAACTTTCAGTAAGAAATTGATTGTTGTCTTTTTCATCAGCAATATCGGCTTCTATTTTCGCCTTTTCTTCCCCTGAAGCTTCAGCAAGTTTAGAAGTTAATTTATCTATCTCTTCCTGTTTATATGTAAGTTCTTGTTCTTGTTCTTCCACAAAAGCAGAATCCCTACTCAGTTTAGATTCTAGCTCTTTGACTTGAAGTTCTAGTTCCTCTAGTGACATATTTTCTAGAGCTTTTAAATCAACTCCTTGATTTGCACCTACTTCTGAACTAGCTGCTAAAGAGTTAATTTTTTCGCACATATCTTCAGTATGTTGCAATTGTTCTTGGAGAAGGTTGACATATTTTTCTTGACTCTGAAGTAGTGCAGAATGTATCTCTAATTGTGCTTTACTTTGCCCCAAAGCAACCTGTGCTTGCTCCCATTGGGTTTTAGACTCAGAAAATTTTTCACTAAGATGCTGATTTTCTACAAGTTGTTGTTCCAGAGAAGTTTTATGTTCTTCTAATTTTTCCCAGCATGGATTCAGAATAGCTTGCTGACCTTCTACTTGTTCTATTGCAACATTAAGCTCATCTTTTACCGTTTCTGTAGGTGGAACACTCTTAGATAAACGTTCAATCAAACTAACTAATGCTTGAGCTTCTTCTGGGTTCATACCTCCTTGAGGAAGTTCAGACTCTCGTTCTTCTAAACGACGCTGTTCTCCTCGTAAATGCTCCCAAGCTCCTTCTAATTCTTGACGATTGCGCTCAATCTCTGCTTGTAAGCTCTCCAATTCCTGACGAGAAGAATCAAAATTTTTCTTCTCTTCCTCAAACCCCTGAAATTGCTCCTCCATACCTTGGAGTTCCTCTAAACGGGACTCCATTTCTAATTCACGTCGGTTAAATTCTTGAGCTTGAAATGTCAGAGACTCCTTCCACTGGTCTATTTCTTCTTCCTTAACCTTGAATTTTTCTAACTGACGAGAAAAATTCTGTAAGATATTAACCAATGGACGACCAGCTTCCTGAATTCTCTGTATTTGACGACTAGGATTAAGTTCTGCTAGCACCAGCGTGCCATCATTTAATTTACCAGCTTCCTCAGCAGCGATCGCTTCTTCTGGAACTGTTATCCAACTTTGGTCATTTTTTTGACAAGCTAGTAATTTCAGTTCAGCTTTGGAACCTCCACCAAGTAAACCACCTTTCTGTTTTTGTACTTCAGCTAAATACAGCACACTTTTATTCCTTTGATGCACTTAGTTGCAGGATATATATTTTAGATAATTGCTTCAATCGTCTTGATGTAGAAAATTGAATAAACAAGACGTATAAAAACATATATGTAATATTTATGTAAATGTCGGATATATATTCGGATATATATTTAGCCGACTCCCATAGTTCACTACATTTTGTCCCTATGTGAATTGATACGACTACCGTGTTATTACTAGCTTTTTACCTATTTTTCATCATAAATTTTTCTTAGGCATAATAAGTTAGATTGTTCTTAATTATGGGAATATTAGTGACAGTAAAATTTTTACTGTTATGCAATTTTCACTTTAAATTGTTACAAAAAATAAGTTATAGATAAATATAATTACTTAAATATTTTTCTTGTTTTATACCTTGCTTGTTTTTCGTTACATCTGAGAAAGTTAACATTCACGAGTTCTGACAGGGGATTAATGTCACTATATTTACAAGGAGCAGCTTCAATTTAAATGCAGGGAAATCTATATGAAGTCGATATTGGGAGTGTTTTAGAGCTAATTGAATTGTGGCAGGGAACGGGTCTACTGTATGTAGAAACAAGTAGTGGCTCTAATAGTAGCTCTAACATTAATGATATTAATTGCTATGCTTCTGAGGTAAAGACACTGGTTCCCACAAATACATCAGAGTGCAAACCCAAAGCTTGGCTAACGTTTTTTCATAACGGTCAAATTATTTATGCATTTGATAGTGCCACTGGTATATCTCGATTAGAAGATTACCTATTTCATTACCGAATTCCAGAAAAACCAAGCCAAATTAAACTAACTTATAAAAGTACTTTCATAAGTGCAGAATATGCATATTTGTGGGAGCTGTTGGATAAAAATCTCCTGAAAACTCAGCAAGCTCGCAGTATAGTTTGTGCTAGCGTGTATGAAACTCTGTTTGATTTATTCAGGTTGCATCAGGGTCGCTTTTTCTTTGAAACAAATACGCTACTAGCTCCAAACTTAACTACTTTGAGGTTTAGTCTAGTTAAGAATGATTTAATGAGACAGTTGCTTACTTGGAGATTGATGTATCCTTACATTGATTCCCCCGAACAATTTTTAGTGCTTAATGACACCATTAAATTGGGTTCTAAGCTACCCAAATCCACAATTAAAAAACTGCAATACTGGTCGGAAGATAAAACATCTCTGCGTCGGTTGGCTAGGTTTATCAACAAAAGTGTATTTAGTGTAGCTAAGGCAATATATCCTTACGTTTTAGAAGGATTAGTAAAGCTAAAGTATCCTAATGTGGGTGTATCTGAAGCAGAGCTAAAATCTGAAACTAAAAATAAAAGAGCATCTATTGTTTGTATAAATTCAGAAACTGACTCCACTTGGACTAAGACAGCTTTATCTATTTTGACCAAAGAAAATTACGAAGCGATCGCTCTCAAAAATCCACATGAAGCACTGGGTCAAATTTTTAAAATTCAACCAAGTTTGATTTTATGCGATCCTGATATACCCGCTTTAAACGGATACGAAATATGTGCTATGCTGCGGCATTCAAGTAAATTTAGTAACCTACCAATTATTATGCTTTTGACCAAAAATGAAGATTTTAACTATATAAAAGCGAAAGCTTGCGGAGCTACAGATTGTTTAACAAAACCACTATCAAGTATGGAACTGATGAGTAAAGTCAGAAAATATGTGTAACTTTTATGGCTGGAAATAGCAACAAAAGTTACATAACCCTTGTTAATTGATTAAAATATAGGGTAAAAAAAATATTATTGCATATTCTGTTTAAATCTTAGGATTTTAAAAAACAATTGTTGAGATTGTTAGGTCAAATAATAGGATTAATTTATACATAAAATGCTTGACTTGCAGGGGGAATCAGGGAATGTTCCATCTTAAGGAACGTCTACGTCAGGAGGTAGATAGGCATTTATGAGTACAGTTTTAATTGTGGAAGATAGTATTGCCCAAAGGGAGATGATTACCGACCTCCTGAAGGCGAGTGGCTTAAGTGTTACCCATGCTAGTGACGGAATGGAAGCACTTGAAACAGTCCATAGTACTTGTCCGGATTTAGTCGTTTTAGATATTGTGATGCCCAGAATGAATGGGTATGAAGTTTGCCGTCGCTTAAAATCAGACCCTAAAACCCAGAATGTCCCGGTGGTGATGTGTTCTTCCAAAGGTGAAGAGTTCGATCGCTACTGGGGGATGAAACAAGGTGCGGATGCTTATATTGCCAAACCTTTTCAACCAACTGAGTTAGTGGGAACAGTCAAACAACTGCTGCGAGGATAAGGATGTAAGTAATGATGGTTAGTAAACCGGACTTTTTGGGAGGTGACGGACAAGACGATTTCCGTCCTGAATTAAAGGTAGAAAGTCCTGAAGGTGAATTACATTTAAGATTTTACATTCCCTCGCATCAGGAGTTTGCCTTACTTGCTACTGGTATTAAAGAAGTTATTGAACTAAGTCCTGACAGAATTACACCAATTCCTAATGCTTCTCCCCTGCTTTTGGGTACTCTAAATTTACGAGGTCGAGTAATTTGGGTAGCTGATTTGGGTCAATTTCTAGGAGAAACAGCATCGTTAAATACAGATAGGGCAGAAATTTCAGTAATTGCCATTGAGGAGCAAGATACCATAGTGGGTTTAGCTGTAGATAAAATTGGCGGTATGGATTGGTTAGATATTCAAAATCTTACAGCACCCTCTAGCGTCCCTGATACAATGGCTCCTTTTCTCAGAGGAGAGTGGATATTAGATGCAACAATTGGTAAATCTCTGCGACTACTAGATCAAACAGCTGTTTTGCGAAGTGCTAGATGGGCAGGTTGAATAACAGAGGCAGAATAAAAGAAATGGCAGCAGATATAGAAAATTATTTAGATAAATATCAACAAGCACGTATTGCTTACGTTAATCAAGAGTATGAAGTTGCTGCCCCCCTGATTGATGAGGTGGTAGACAATTTAGCAGATGATGAAAATGCTCATTTATTAAGAGGTCATATCTACTATGTTTTACAAAAGTTTGATATAGCGAAAGAGGAATATAAAGCTGTTCTCGATCTGTCTGAAGACCCAGATATTATTGGCTTCGCAAAAG
>JBCCDM010000289.1:0-8465 GCA_039030795.1 Cyanobacteria bacterium P01_A01_bin.84 | reverse complement strand
TTGGATCGTTAACAAAAGTATTATCAAAAATAGTATCTATTGCAGCTACTCCACCTTTAAGTTTGCTATCTAAATCGATAGAACTATCACTTCCAGTAGGAGTTTGACTAAAGTTAAAAAATGTCGAATCCCCAATTACATCGACAAAGTTAGGGTTAGGGTCTTCAGTAGGTACAATTGGTGTTAAAAATTTCAGTTCTTGTAACATTGTATTTTACGAGTTAGTTGGTCAAAAATTGAGATAAATGGATCCCTGGAGATAATTAAAACTATGCGGAAATAACCCTCTTCTGTCATGCTCCGAAAAGTCTTGTAATTTCTAATTTATGTAACTGTTGTGTGTTAAGCGGTTGCCCAATTATTTGTTAATATGATTTACACAAAATGGAAAATTAACAGAATTTTGACTCAAAACATCTCAAACTATTGATATTACATCTCTTGAAAAATTTTTATTAATAGGAGAAACCGGAAAGTGACAGAAGAGGGATTATTAGATAACAAAAATGTCATTGGATGTTATTAAGGGAGCATTAGAAAGTTGAGCAAATTGTACTTGTGCTCTTCCTCCTATACCATCAACATCAAAAAATAAGCCACCTGTCTTATCGTTGTAAATAAATCTATCATCAGCATCTTGAGCTGATATTCCTAAACTGAATTGTTCCTCTTTCAATACCCCCTTGGTGAGACCACCTCCAAAACCATATCTGGATACTTGAATTTGGTCTTTTTCCTTGCTATTGAAATCAGCGATCGCGTCAATTCCTTCATAACTATTGTAGAAGACAAATTTATCTGCTCCTTCACCCCCTGTAAGATTATCTTTATCGCGGTAAATAATCGGATAATCAGGTAGCAGTGTTAGTGAATCTGTCTGAACCAAGTTATCTTGATTAATTACTACAGAGCTTTTGCTAACATCTAAGGCTGGATTAATTACTTCATCTAAGAAGTAATAAAATCTTTGACTACTACCAACAAGAGTGTCATTTCCAATACCTCCAGATAGTTTGTCATTACCATTTCCACCTTCTAGATAATCGTTATCAGCGCCACCATCAAGAGTATCATTACCAGCTTCACCATAGATGCGATCGCGTCCTTTTCCCCCTTCTATGTAGTCGTTACCACTAACTTGGTATGGATAATAAATACTTGTTAAACTTGTTGAAGTTGTTGGATTTGTTGAATTTGAATAATAAGGGTAGGGATAAAAAGTACTCCCAGAATCTCCATACAATGTATCATTATCATCACCGCCATATATATGGTCATTACCCCCACCACCATACATATAGTCATTTCCTTTACCACCATACATAATATCCTTACCACTGACTTGGGGGTATGGATATGGATATAAAAGAGTGTTACTTTGCTTCCTATCAGCAGATATATTGATTTTTATCTCACTGGAATTATTAGTGGTAGCGATATCAAAATATGGGTAAAAGAAAAATCCGGAATCACCATATACCCAGTCATTACCTGCACCACCATATACCCGGTCGTTACCTGCACCACCATATACCCGGTCGTTACCTGCACCACCATAGAGAAAATCATTTCCTTCTTCACCATAAATCCAGTCGCTCCCACCACGGAAAGCTATGACGTAATCATCTCCACCTCTTGCCAAAATTAAATCATCTCTATGAGTATCAAATAGCAGATCGGATTTAGGAGTACCTTCAATTATGTATCGAGGAGTGATATATGAATATACAGAATATTCTGGTAAAGATAAATTAACTGATAAGGAGTCAGTTTCATTTGCGGCTGACAGAGAGATATTTACAGATGCAGATAAGTCATCTCCATTAACTAATTTAAAAACCTTTCCAGATAAAGATGAAAAGCCAGTTGCTCTTGCTGATGCTGATAGACCAATCTCTACTGACGAAGAGTTATTCTCCGTTATTGATTCTGGTGATTTCTCTGGAATTAAATCTTCAATTTTTTCGGAAGCTGTGAGTTCTCTTCCAGAACTGATTGGTTCTTGTGTAGATAATTTGTCTTGCAACACTTTTAAATCATTTTCAGACAAATTGGATGAGAGCTCATTTAGATTTATTAGTATGTCAGCCATAATTTTATGCCTTTTGATAAAAGAATGTGTAAAATTTTTAAATTATAAAAAGATTGAACAAAACTTATGAACTAACGACGTAAGTATATCAGGACTTACGCAACAATAACGGAATTCCGTCCTAAGCGACCGTAGGGTTAGCAATCGCAAAGCCTTGTTTTTCGTCACGAGTGCGTAAGTCCTATATATTAGGCAGAAGGAATTCCTTTTTACCTTTTCCCTTGAGGATACAAGCCCTGTTTTTTAAGAGGGAAGTGAGTTTGGGAGGAGTCCAAGCAACTTCTGCACTATAAAACTTCCTGACTTTTCACGGGATGTGAAAAGTCAGGTAGAGACTTGCTATGGCGTGTTCCTACGACCCATTAGAACTAATGGGACAGACCACTAGTACTCCACCATATTAATTATGAGTGGTTAGAGTAGTAGGAGCATCTTGCTTGCTACAACCATGGAGGGGTGAGACGCTCATACTACAAAAGTATCAACCTTCCTTTTATAACTTATGTTATGTTGCAGTGACGAAAGTATCAGCAGCCAGTCCTACAACGTTAGCGACTTGGGCAATAATTTCAAAATTACCATTAATTGCGGCTGCAATTAATGTGTCTGCTCCGAATGTAAAGCTTACTAAATTATTTGGATTATTTACCTGAATTTTATCTGTACCATTCTCAAAGCCTGCAATTATCGCACGATCTTCTATACCAGTTATTGGAGTACCACCAGCGTTAGCAAAAACACCACCAAGACCACCAGCGTAGAAGTTACTCTCCGTACTACCAATCACAAATATATCGGAATTACCGCCAATACCAAAGGCACTTTCACCAAATCCTGATTCTGCCACACCGTCACCATTTGTATCCAAAAATAAACCGCCAACTAATAAATCTAATTCACCAGCTCCTCCACCTCCAGCACCAGTAATAGTATCATTACCTAATCCTCCAACTACAGTATCATTACCTTCACCTCCGAAGAGTTCATCATTACCTCCAAAAACTAAATCTACACCTGGATCGTCAGGATCGCCACCATCGATTAGGTCGTCACCTAAGCCTCCTCTAATCTCATCAGAACCCCCGCCACCAAACACGGTGTCATTACCTGAACCTGCCAATATAAAGTCATTACCATCAGCTGTAGAGCCAGCGCGATCGCCAAAAATTTCATCGTCACCGGAACCTGAGAAAATTTCGTCGTCTCCAGCTCCTCCTAACAGAAAATTACCAACTGATTCATCCTCGGAGGAACCAACATTGCTCAAACTACCGTAGATACTATCATTACCGTCTCCACCAACAAGAAAATCGCTACCAAGCCCCCCAAATATTTGGTCATCACCTTCCCCCCCATCGACAGAGTCATTACCAAATCCGGCAAGGGCAGTATCATTTCCTGAACCTGCGAAAATTAAGTCACCTCCGGTTATTTCCCTAGTCGCTGGGTCTCGAGTGTTACTACCTCCAATTAGAAGATCGTCGCCGCTACCTCCAATGAGAGTATCATCATCATTTCCTCCATCTAGAAGATCATTACCTCCTCCTCCTGAAATAATGTCATTCCCAGCGCCTCCTAAAAGCTGATCCTCACCATCATTAGCGCTTTCAGGAGCGCTAAATGTATTAACATCTACAGCTTGGTCTCCTGATAGTACATCATCGCCTTTATCACCTTTTACTAGGTCATCTCCGCCTAATCCAGTAGCAATATCATCACCACGGCGAGCTAAAATAGTATCATTACTATCTGTACCTACAAGATTATTATCATCTTGGTTAGTTCCTCTAACAAGAGCCATATTATTTATCTCCTAAAATTTGTGTAATAGTTACAGGCTGGTCAATAATACTGAAAATTGCACTTACTGTACTTCTATCAAATGTATTAATTATTACGGGTTTCAACCGTTTGAAGTGGATACTTTATTTTTGCCTAGCTGTACTAGTATTTCCAGCTTCCTTTGTCCTTTTTCCCAATAGGACTTACGCAAAATATAGATGATTTCGACTAGAACTTTAGCTAATTCTATATATTTGTACTAAATTAGGAAATCCATAGCTATTTTTTATACGTAAGCCCTGTTACTATTTGATTAATTCTTTGATTAATTCAATTTGGTTGACTCTATAAAACAATAATTTTCTATACTGAGACGAGTAGAGTTTCCTGGTATTCTGGATTTAACTCGAGAACCTTTTGATGACAAGCAGTTGCTTCTTCTGATTCACCTTGTTCTTTTAGTGTTAATCCCAAGTTGTAGTATGCATCCACCAAATCGGACTGAATAGTGATCGCTTGTCGATAATAAGATACAGCTGTTGATAAGTCTCCAGCATTTCCACGAGCGGTACCCAATTTGCAATTCAATTGAGCATAGTGGGTCTGTTGCTCAGTAGATAATTTACCTTGCCTATGAAGAATATTGCCTATATTTACATCAGCTTCAGTACAGTTGGGCTGAAGTTCTAATGTATTTTGATAATACTCAATAGCTTCTTGAAGTTTACCTTGTTGTTGCAGGGTGTAACCTAAATTATTATAAATTGGTGCAGCATCAGGTCGCAGAGCGATCGCTTGACGATAAGCAGTTTCTGCATCTGGTAATTTACCCTGAGCTTGATATAAGTTACCCAACCTAAACCAAGCTTTGACAAAATTAGGTTGCACTCCAACTGCTTTATTTAAGAATTTTTCTGCTTCTTGGAACTGTCCTGACTGCTGTGCTAGCATACCTAAACCGTACAATGCTTCTGGATGAGTTGGTTGTTTCTCTAAAATCTGAGTGTAAGCCTGTTTTGCCATTTCCAAATCATTGGCTCGATGATACTGCATTGCTAGTCTTAAAGTATCAGCCAGGTTAACTATTGAAATTTTTCTTGGCTTATGGAAAATGTTAAAGATAAAATTTTCCAGAGCTTTGATAGGTTCTAAGTCTTGATATAATTTATGCTTACTCTGGTCTATTGCTTGGGATATGGACTGACGATATTCAGCATCTCGACCAAGATGAACAGCAATATTTACATAATTTTCTTTTGTTGTTGCTATTGTTTCTTCTATACCTATCTTTGTCAAGAATGCCATTGTCATTCGTCCCCGCATCAAATCTCCTTTCAAGGTAACTACAGGAAGATTGCATCCCAAGGCTTCTATACTAGTATTTCCACCAGACCAGCCGATGCTATCTAGATAGATATCTGCAATAGCTGTGGTACCTGCAAAACTTCTGGAATCCCAAGGATAGGGTAAAAAGACACAGTGGTCTTGATAATTAAGTCGTAGCTCTTCAAAAACGTCTTGTAAGCGCTGGTAAAAGACTTTATTTATAAATTCACTAGAATTATCAAGAAATACAAATTTAGCTCCAGGCAACTCCTTAGCAATTCGCGGGAAAACGTCATCGTGTTGTGGCAAATATTTAAATGAAGATTGGCAACACCAAAACATAATGTCACTATCTTTAATACCTATATCTGCTTTTGTTATAGCTTTAGATCCGATAGGTAAAGGCGTATAATAAATTCCTAGATTGGGTAATCTGACTAATTTCTCTGTATAATGTTCTTGGGCATTTTCCGGTTCCATTAAATCGCTGCCCAAGTAGTAATCTATGGTAGGCATACCACTAGTTTCAGCATGTCCCAAGGGTGAACCGATTTGAATTGGTGCAAGTCTCAAACAACCTAGCTTTAGAGTCATTGGATCCATACCAAATTCGGCAAAAATTAGCAGATGTATATCATCTTGTCGAATTTTTTCGCACCATTCTTCTAGTGAATGTGGACCCTGAATAAATTTATCAAATACTTTTGCTGCTAATACTGTTTCTGGATCTTGACTTTCATCAGTATGATATCCAAATAACTCAAATTCGCTTCTATCAAGATTTTCTATCCAGCCTTTGAATGGAATCTTCCAAGTAGAATGTCTGCTAAAGTGCCCAGAAACAAAACCAATACGAATTTTTTCCCTATCTGTTAATTTAGGAGTAGGAATTTTTTGACTCCACTGGGGATAGCGACTAGCCATAATTTGACAAATCGTTTCCCCGTATAGTTTTTGTAAATCTATATCATTTAAAGCTTGATAAGGTAGGAAAAAAGGCTGCTGATTACCTATAACTTTCGCAGCTTCTACTTTCTCTTCTGCACTAGCTGATTGATAATAATTTGCTAACTCATATATATGCTTCTGATACTGATTTCGACAAAACTGGAGTTCTTGATGGCTAGAGTAAATAGTCGGTAAATCAGCCATACAAATGCCAAATTTAGCACCAGCATACTTAGGATTGACTTCTAAGGCTTTTTGGTAAGCTGATGTCCCTTCTTTTAAACGCAGTAGTTCATGCATCACCAATCCCAGATTACTATAAGCTTCAGCAAAATTAGGATCGATGGCTACAGCTTTCTGATATGATTCGGCTGCTGCTTCGTGCTTTTCCTGTTTATGAAATACACTTCCCAAATTATTATAAGCTTGAACATAGTCAGGATTAAGTTCTAAAGCTTTTTGGTAGAGATGTACAGATTCCTCCAATTTTCCCTTCAATTGGAGTATATTTCCTAAATTGTTACAAACTGGAGCAAAATTTGGTTGAATTTCCAGAGCTTTTTGATAGCATTTAAAAGCTTCATCAAGCATACCCTGCTGCTGAAGCACATTTCCTAAATTACAATAAGCCTGAAAGTAGTCGGGTTTAATATTTATTGCTTGTTGATAGGATTTGGCAGACTCATCCAATTTCTGCTGCTGCTTATATATATCTCCTAAGATGTTATGGATGTTATGAACACAATTATCGACATAAGGTTCTTCAAGCTTAAAAGTCAAAATGTGTTTATAACTTTGGATAGCTTTTTCTAACTTCCCTTGCTTGTGAAAAATATCTGCAAGACTGGCAATTACTAAATGGTAAAATTTTTCTTTTGAAGCTTCTACACTCACCTTTTCTGAGTTACTTGAAGCTTCTATATTTAGCTTACTGGGATTATCAGTTAAAGAGTTTAATCTCTGCAATACCTGATTATATAAAACCTCAGCTTCATCCAATTCACCTGACAGCTTTTTCTGCATTGCGTCTTGGATAAGAGCTTTAATATTAGGTTGCACTACATCTTCATTCATTATTTTCACTCTAAGTAAAATAGCTTTTAACTATTTGTGATTAAACAAAAAAATTATTAGCTCTTAAGTACTAATGCAAAAATTTTATACATTCCGAAAATACCAAATCCTGGTCATTGCGAGAAACAAAGCAATCGCAATATATATTTAATTTTGCGTAACTACTTATTAGCTATTATTAGCTTTTATATACTATCTAACATATATCTTACCTATAAAGCTCTAAATTTAGATATCTGTGGAAAATTCAATACGTGTTTTCCCAAAATGATTTTAGACTTCATTACAAGATGTTTCTGCTTTTCTTTAGCAATATCTATTTAGACATCTGAGAAAAATGAAATATGTACTTTCTCAAAACCCTTGCAAGAACATTCTTAGGAACCGTCTCTACATTATTTTCCGAAGATATGTATAGGAATCCTATTTAATTTATGAAAAAATAATTTAGCTAAAAGCTTGCTGTAAAAAGATTTTCTTTTAAGTATACCTAGCATTCCTATATAAATAATGGATTAAACTTGAAATTGTATATTCGTAATGAAATTAATGCTGATATAACTCCCCAGGCTTCAAGTCTAGGGAGCAAAAGCGGCTTTAACAGCCTAATTGTAAATAAGGTTAAAACTTTGACTTGAGGATCCTCTTAAGTTTGAACCTTATTTATGTGAAACTGAAAATATTATTAACCAACAGCAGAGTACATAGCACCAGCAATGCTAGATAGACCATCGGTAGTTAATACGCTTGCTTCAACTTCAGTAAAGCTATCATCACCAACAGCTTCAACATCAAATTGTAAGTCAGCAATATTACCTTTGATGTTCGCCTTAGCGTTAATAGCTACATCGACATTAACATCCTTATCAACATTGGTTTTAGAGTCAAAAGTAATGTTGGTATCTACAGTAGAAGAAATATTCTTTTTAAAGTTGTAGTTACCACCTAATACTTCTTCAGTAGAGGTTTCTAAGTAGTTTAAGTCAGAAATAATCATTTGGTTTCTCCTGGGAATTAAATAGTTACTGGGAATTAAATAAAAGTCAACGAAATGACTTTTAAAAACCTTTATTTTGTAGGCAGTTATTGTTTACTGACCACATTTACAATGTAGCTTATACTATTAAGATAGTCAATACTTTTTACATTTGTTTACAATATATTTTGGAGTTATTTAGTAATAGTAAAACAATAGTTTCATTAATTAATAAAACATCAAAAATTAGACATTATAAATATTTTT
>JBCCDM010000288.1:0-8479 GCA_039030795.1 Cyanobacteria bacterium P01_A01_bin.84 | reverse complement strand
AGCGAATAACATAAACCTATCTTGGTTAAACAACGAATCCAACAGCGGTTTAAATAGGTTGCGGTCCCCGTCGGAAAAGTGTCCGCAGATTATCAAGTCGATGACTTCTTTTAGCTGGGGATTGGATTCGTAGTAACTTCTGGGGTTGTATCCTTTGGCTTTTAGCTTTGAATATAGAGGAAGTGTAATTTATAATTCATAATTAATTATGATAAATTATGCTAGTTTCATTGGATAACTTGGTCTCTGGTGCAATTGCAGGTAAAGTAGTAAGTTTTCCTACAGATACAGTACCAGCACTCGCTGCGCTCCCAGAGTTAGGTGCATCAATTTTTGCAACTAAACAACGTCCACCCCAAAAACCGCTAATTTTAATGGCTGCTAATATTTCGCAGCTCTGGAATTACGTAGTTAGTAGTCCCGATGAATTTGAAATCTGGCAGCAAGTCGCACAGAAATATTTGCCAGGAGCGCTGACTTTGGTATTACCAGCTTCCGAGAAAGTGCCCGTAAACATGAATCCGGTGAATACCAAAACAATTGGTATTAGGGTTCCCAACAGCGCGATCGCTAAAAGTATTCTGGCTCAAACTGGACCATTAGCAACCACAAGTGCGAATCTATCGGGACAACCACCCTTAATGAGCATGGTTGAAATTGATACTCTGTTTCCCGATGTGCTAACTCTAGCAACCGCAGAACTTATTGATGAAGAAGTTAATACAGGTGTACCTTCGACTGTCATAAAATGGAACGGCAACGAATGGGATATTTTACGTCAGGGTGCCGTAAAATTTTAGCCTGACAAAATAATTAAAAATTGAAGAGTATGTTGATCGTTTCTCATTAATTAATTACTTTAAGATTAGTTACTTGACAAAGCAGCTTGTTAATTAATTCCCTATGAGAAGCTGCGTCAATGAAACACTCTGATTCCAGTATTAAAAATTAAAATTCCGGTATTAATCCCAAGGATAAATCCCCTAGAGAAGTTAGGTATATTTAACCGAGGGGTGATATTTTATGCACGGAACACAACGAGCGTTGAGTAAATCTCGGGGGATGGCTTTAAAGCCGAAACAAATATTAAAACATAATTTCAGTAGGGATTAAACGTGAATTAGAATTAGTAAAGTTACAAAAATAATTATTTAGTATTTAGTGTCTTAAAATTAATTAGATTTGCTAATACTTATATTTTTTTTCAAATAAATACAATAATCAATAGCTATAAAGTTATGGAATTAGGTGGCTGGATATATTTTGCAATCGGTTTAGTATTGGGTATAGGTATTGATAGATTGATTCAATTTTCTCAGAAAGGAAGAACAGATTTTGTAACCGAACAAAAAGCTTCAGATGGTGAATTAAAGAAAATATCCGAGCAACTCAAGCATATAAAAAGTGCTTATAATATGGCAAATGAAATGTGCCAATTTAAAGGTGGTTTTTTAGCAAGGACAACTCATGAACTGCGATCGCCTTTGAATGGTTTAATTGGTTTACATCAATTAATTTTACAAGATTTATGCGAAAACCCTGAAGAGGAAAGGGAATTTATAGCCCAAGCTCACGAACGGACATTGCTATTATTAAAGCTATTAGACGGTATTTTGAAGGTAGCAAGAACCGAACATGGTACTAATAAACTCAACATAGTGTCTTATCCTGTAGGAAAGTTATTGCAAGAAGTTGATGATCTGACTCGGATGTTGGCTCAAAACCGTAATTTTCCCTTCAAAGTATCTGCTCCTGAATCGGAAATTTATGTTTCAGCAGATATTCATTGGTTGCGACAAATATTACTTGGTTTAATTGAAAATACTATTGGGCAGATGGAAGAAGGAAGCATTCATCTTTGTGCAGAAGCTTCCTCGACTGGTAATATGACAGAGATTTTTTTAGATATACCAAAATACACTTTGCCAGATAAAGAATCTATCGATTTAATAAAATCTGATTCTAAATATGAGCAAAAAGTTGATAAAAATTCTAGTATTTCTCATGGAATGAAACTATTAATCAACCAAACTCTCATAGAAACTATGGGAGGTAATTTACAAATAGTTTCAGCAATAAGCAATGGAGAATATGAACCAGATATGGTTAGACTAAAGTTATCTATCCCCCGTGGGACTCACTCAAATGAACTTCTACAGTTGGAAGAGAACCAAGCTTAATTTTATTATGAAGTACCATTGTGGTAGTGGTATTTTCCTCAAAGCCTATTTTTTCATAGAACCGTTGCTGATGAGTAGTCATTAAGTAGACTCGTTCTACTTTATACATCAGGGGGTGAGTTAAAACAGTTTCTACTAACTTACTTCCTAATCCAGTTCCGCGATATTCTGGATGAATAACTACATCCCAGATTGAGGCTCGGTAAATACCGTCGCTGGTTGCTCTAGCAAAACCTATTAATTGATTGTTGTCCCAAACCGAGATTACAGGCTTACTATTAGTAACTGCCACTTTTAAATCATCCATGCTACGATCTCGCGCCCAAAATGCGCCTAACTCAAAAAGCTTCTGTAGCTGTTGGAAGTCTATTTTAGATTTGCGATCGCTAAATTTGATATGAGACGAGTCCATTTATCACACCTATCTTCGTCAATAATCTTAGTAATTTTGATTGAGAATATTGAAATGCTACATATGTAATATATCTACATATGGAGAAAATATGTACAAAATATGTAGAAAATAATTATCCTAACGTTGATATTTTGCTTTTTGAATAGAAATTTTTAATAAGACTGATTTATAGTTCTAATTGGTGGGAGTTTGTGTGAAATGCTGGTAAGTAATATATGTCCCAGATGATCGAAATAGTCCGATATTCCGGTATTGAAACATATGTTTGTAATTTTTAATTGATAAATTGATTTATTGATTGATTGATTAATTAAGTTACAGATGCTTTGCTCTCAAAAGTTAATGAGCAGAACGAAAAACAATAAAATTATTAATACGAATACAGATTCCTCCCTATAAGGTTGGAATTAATAATATCGAAATTCAGGTCTAATAGTAGGGAATGTTTAAGATTTCAAAGTGTTTAACTTGCTTATTGATTAATTGCAAATTTTCACTCACAAATCCACTTCCATAAGGGATGACTTTTTCCTTGATGACGAATTCGCCACACTTGCTTTTCTAAACGTTGCTTTTCTGGTTCAGAAATTCCCAAAATCATATTACGACTTTGCCAAATTAAAATTGCCAAAACTGTACCAATACAAAAACCTAAACCGAGAGTAGATAAAGGATGATAAACAAGACCGTATCGTAAAGCAGCCCAAGTAAAATATTGTTGCCACAGGGCTATTTCGTTACGCAAGTCCCACAAACAAATTGGTGCAATAGTTAACCATAAAAAGCAGGCAAATAACCAACGAGCAATGACCGTCAATCGATGTAGCCTCATAAGCTGTTGATTGAAAGTAGCATCGTTTTTTTTATCTATTTCATCGTCCATTGGAATATTATGTGATTGTTCCATAGGCAAAGTATTAAAGGAATATGGGATAGATATACTAATCAGAACTGGATAGAAATAGCAGAAATTGTCTCCAGTTCTGAATACCCAACATCCACTCCTATTATTTTTTACTGATTAACTATCAGCAGATGCATCAACTGACTGAGGACTATCTACCGTAGTAGAATTAACCTGTCGTTGCCGCCACCAAGCCAGAAGAGTACTGGCAATAAAAATACTAGAGTAGGCTCCCATAAGAAAACCAATAATTAATGCCAAAGAGAAGTTTCTTAAGGTTTCTCCACCAAATAGGTAGATAGCAAATAAAGGTAGTAAAGTGGTTAAAGTAGTATTAATAGAACGACCAAGAGTTTGATTGACAGCATCATCAACAACTTCATTTATGGGACGTTGAGGATTAGCTTCGAGTGTTTCTCGAATCCGGTCATAGATGACTACAGTATCATTAACTGAAAAACCAGTAATGGTAAGTAAAGCAACAACGAATAAGCTGTTGACTTCTTGGTTAAAAAGTAATCCAATAATCGCAAAAATACCTACAGTAGCCAATATATCGTGAAAAATTGCGATAATGGCGAAAATTGCGTAATCTAGCTGAAAACGAAAAGCTAAGTATATGACAATTCCTAAAAATGAGACGCTCAGAGCTTTAATTCCGGAAGTAAATAACTGTTTTCCTAAAGTTGGACCCACAGTATCTATCTGAGTTTTCTTAGAATCAAACTTACCAATCTTTTCAACTAAAGCATCTTGCAGTTGGGAACGTTGCTCACTATTTAAACTTTTAGAACGAATTAATATCCCATTCTTATTGTCGCCTTCACCAATAATTTGAATATTACTATCACCAATACCTCCAGCTTTAGCTACTTCCCGGACGACATTAATATCAATTGGCTGGTCGCAGTTACTGTTATTTGAACAGTCCCGCTCTACTTGTAAGCGAGTTCCTCCGATAAAATCTAAGCCAGGACGTAGGGGATAACTAATTGTTTTTGATGAAACAATCATCGCCACTATACCTGCTGCTATTATTGCAGCAGAAACTATCCACCAAAGCGATCGCGACTTGTTAACACTAATTTTGATCATATAACCTCTGCCCTCTTAGTACTTGGCAGGTTGGGACAGAATAATTCTCGCCTTTTTACTGAAGTTGACTCATACATTAAAACTCCGCTACAGGTAACTGCTGTAATCATACTTATTAAAACACCCAGACCTAAAGTTACAGCAAAACCTTTAACAAAACCAGAGCCAAGCTGGATAAGTGCCCCACAAGCAATAAGGGTAGTTACATTGCTGTCTAAAATACTCGAAAATGCCCTATCAAAGCCAGATTCTACTGCCTGAAACAGAGATTTACCTGTTCTGAGTTCTTCCCGAGTTCTTTCAAAAATAAGTACATTTGCATCAACTGCCATACCAATACTGAGAATAAATCCAGCAATACCTGGTAGTGTGAGAGTAATTGGAATCAAAGCAAAGGCAGCTAAGTTGAGAAGAGCATAAATAACCAAAGCAACATTAGCAATTATTCCAGGTAATCTATAGTACACGACCATAAAAATTAACACTAGTACCAGACCGCACAAACCTGCATAGATACTGCGCTGAATGCTATCTCTACCCAAAGTGGCACCAACTGTACGATTTTCAACAATTTCTACAGGTAAAGGTAAAGCTCCTCCTTTGAGTTGTAATGCTAATTCCCGGGATGATTTGTCGTCAAAGTTACCTGATATTTGGGCACTACCGCCGGTGATACCAGTATTACTATATTGAGGACTGACTGTAGGCGAGCTAATTTGCTCATTGTCCAAGAAAATTCCTAACCTAGTCCCATTTTGAGCAGCTTCTTTAGATAATTGAGCAAATAAATCTGCTCCTTTGGTATCAAACTGAATACTTACGACCCAATTCCCCGCATTATCTATTCCTTGTTCAGCATCTTTTAGATATTCACCGGTAAGTTCAGTCTTTTCAAAAAGATTCTTTTCCGCATCCAAGAGCTGTTTCTGCTTTTCAGCTATTTTGGTATCTAAAGCTGCGATCGCAGCTTTATCGCCTTTTTTATCTAGTTTGGGTTTTTCTTCAAAGAGTAACTTAGTCAATTCTTCTCGTCTTACTTGTACGAGAGAATTTTTCTCACGATTTTCACGACGAAATTCTAATTGTGCTGTCCCACCAAGGACTCTTTCTGCCGCTTTCGGATCGTCGATACCTGGTAATTGTACTGAAATTTGGTTATTTTCACGTATTGGTTGAATAACCGATTCAGAGACACCCAGACCATTCACCCGATTGCTAAGGACTGTCTGTACAGCTTCTAAGTCTCTTGGGGTAATATTCTTAACTTTATCTGTAGTTTTAACCTGAATAGTTAATTGGGAACCTCCCCTCAAGTCTAATCCTAACGGTATTGGTCTTATAGCAATTACCCAGATTGCAGCAATTACCAAAGATAAAATTAACACTAATAGCGATCGCCTAAATTGCTTGTTTCGCAACATCGGCTTCTTTTGCTGATTTCGCATACTATAAACTCGCTGTGACAAAGGCTATCATAGCTCTCTTCTTTAATGAACTATCTATTATGAGTAGGTGATGAACAACCCACTCATATAAATCAAATAGGAAAAACTGGTGGTTAATTTCCTAACACTAAACGCGCAATCCGACCATTTTTTCAACTGCTTCCACAATTTGTTCCGGCTGAACAATGGTTAATCTTTCTAAAGTTCCATTATAAGGAGTCGGTATATCCTGGGAAGACAGCCGCAATACAGGAGCATCTAACTCATCAAAAAAGCGTTCGTTAATCGAAGCAATTAGTTCTGCACCAATACCACCTGTCTTCATACACTCTTCTACAATAATGACTCGATGAGTTTTACTTATAGAATCACCAATAGTTTCTAAATCCAAGGGTTTTAAAGATATTAAGTCAATAATCTCCGGGTCGAAACCTTTTTTATCTAAAGTTTTCATAGCTTGCATGACATGATGACGCATCCGAGAATAAGTCAGAATAGTTACATCTTTCCCCTCACGTACAACTTCGGCTTTATCTAAAGGTAGCCAGTATTCTTGTTGTGGTAATTCTTCTTTGAGATTGTACAAAAGTACGTGTTCAAAAAACAGCACCGGATTATCATCGCGAATAGCCGATTTTAGCAATCCTTTGGCATTTAATGGTGTTGAACAAGCAACAATCTTTAATCCCGGTACAGCCTGAAAATAAGCTTCTAAACGCTGGGAATGCTCTGCACCTAGTTGTTTACCTACACCACCAGGACCGCGAATTACCATGGGGATTTTGAAATTTCCCCCAGAGGTATAACGCAGCATTCCTGCATTGTTAGCAATTTGATTGAATGCTAGGAGTAAAAACCCCATATTCATTCCTTCAATAATTGGTCGTAACCCATTAATTGCTGCTCCTACTGCTAAACCTGTAAAGCTATTTTCAGCAATAGGAGTATCTAATACCCGTAGTTCGCCATATTTTTTGTATAGGTCTTTAGTCACTTTGTATGAACCACCATAGTGACCCACATCTTCTCCCAAAACAAATACAGTCTCATCACTTGCCATTTCTTCATCAATGGCTTCTCGAAGAGCGTTGAAAAATAGTGTTTCTGCCATTAGACCTTAAAGCTACGGTTATTTTTTTACAATGTTATCGCGCATATGCTCTCCAATATAGTAAAGTAAGCGATAACACTAAGGGACTCCGCCATTGTTGCAGGCTCTTATTTTCTCACTATCTTTCAGAAAAGAAGATATCACTCATCTAGTTCCGAAAAATGATACTACCTGGGGAACAATGAAATTTTAAGTTAAATTTCAATCTAATAAGTTAAATTCTGCTAGTTTTAATTTATGCTTGGATAATAGATAAATGATGGTTATAACTACTATTTTTTATTGAAAATTAGTAAAAAATAATAGAATGTAATGAATCACAGATATATAGCCTCAAACATATACATGATACTAAAAATTTTCAAACAATAGTTTATACCATAATTTTTCACCTCCAGGGGTATACTGCCGTGCATTCTCCCACATTCTTGATAAACGGCATAACCTATCTATCCTAAATTCCACACCTAACTCATTAGCCACCAAAAAAAATTAACATATCCTAAACTATAAAAAAGCAGAGGTATTATTTACCTCTGCTTTGTTGTAATTAAATACTAAGAAATATCAGCGACTCTTAGAAAAAAGACTCAAGAGTTTTAAATTGTGATAATCTCTTTTAGATTTGATGGCGATATGCTTGAATAACATCCGCAAAGCGATATACATATTTTAGTACGATCTAGGCGATAGCCCTAGCTGGTATTAATTAGTGGCGTACGATCTTGGAGAGAAGACCTTCCATTTTAGATTTTCTTGTTAAATATTTTTTGAAAAAATTGCAATTTAGTGTCATATGATAATATTGATAACTAATGTAGTGTACTCATTTCATTTCAACAATAACTAGCAATTAACTGCAAACTGTTGAATCACTCATCTTAGGGATGGCTGAAGACGAATTTATATGAGACTCCGGATATCTTCTTGGTCTTCCTGGTTTGCGTTTATGTCGTTGATTTGTTGACTTTTCACTCGCGATCGCTAGTTCTTCCGGAGTACATTTAAATAAACGCAAGGTTTCTAAGTACTTTTTCGGTGTCATAGTCGGTTCCGTTCTTCCTGCTTCCCAGTTACGCACACTGGTTTCGCTTATTGCAAGCCTGAAGGCAACTTCGGTACGACTAAGCCCTGCTCTTTCTCTCAGGACTTGCATATCCATTTCCAATGATTACCTCTCAATATTATAGAATCAAGTTATTAAATCGGTTGACCTTATATAGTCAAGCGGAAATATGATTTTTTAACTATATTATCTTACAGGCTACTTGTGTATTCTGTGACATTTTTCTGGTAACTTTAAACATTATTTGAATTAGCAAAACAATT
>JBCCDM010000287.1:0-8480 GCA_039030795.1 Cyanobacteria bacterium P01_A01_bin.84 | reverse complement strand
ATCAACAAATTTAATTAAAAAAATAATACAATGATTAAATGTAAATTATTGATTGCTACCGTTTTATTTAGCAGTACTGTTTTAGGAATATCTTCTGCTGCAAAAGCTGAAACTGAAGATGTATTTTTTAATGGTTCTTACACTGCCGGTTGTCAGTTTAATAGTAAAACAGATGGTACTGTAACTCCAAATGCACTATTCTCAGCTAATTCTTTAGGTTCTACTAGCACATATGATGATGCAATTTCTGGAGAAGTAAAAGTTATTTGTAATAGTCTTCTTGGTGGATTAGTGACAGCAGCTGAACCAGAAGTAATGAGCGCGCCTACTGATGCGAGTTTCGATGTAAAAACATCATTTTTAGATGATGCTCCAGGTGCTACAGGTAAGGTCATTACAGGAAATACAGAAACTCCAATCAAAGTAGATATGGTTGCAAATAGTACTTCAACTATTCCTACAGGAGACTATCAATTTAAAGTGGTTGTGACAGCAACTCCTAATTGATTAATTAATTAATAGTTGTAAATCTTCATTTCATCAGTTTATTTATAAACAATGTTTATCTTTTATAAATAAAGAGGTAATGATAAAATTATCACGATTATATTTTGGTATATAAATAATCTGATAATGATTTAATATCTGATAATTTTAATAGAGTCATCAGTAAACTGCCATGTTAGGGCAAAATGATGATTGGTATTTCCTCATCCAGAGTGCATCTACTTTTATAAGTTATGCAGGTAAGAATTCAAATTAAATTACAAAGCTACATTTAATTAGTTGAATTTTAAATTTTTATTGAGCCTGAGAATAACTCTATATTGTAGACACTACAAAATATAAAATGTTAAATTTATTCAAGTCTGCCGCTTCATCTATTTGTTTTTTTAGTATTACTTTATCTAGTTTATTTGTATCTCATGATATAGCTTATTCACAAGTTGGAATTGCACCTATAATTATTGAAAAAGAGGCATCTAGAGGGCGTGTTGAATCAGTCATTAATGTTATAAATACCGGTGATAAAACAATTAGAGTTAGAATATTTTCTCAGTCATTTATTTATACTCAAGAAGGAAAATTTAAAATATTATCCACTAATAAACAAGACTTGAGTCCATATTTACAATTTTCACCCAGAGAACTGAGTATTGCACCTAAAAGTACGCGCAAAATTCGTCTTTTGACTCTGCTAGATCCAAATTTACCAGATGCTGAATATCGTGCTGTTATTTTTGCAGAACATTTAATACAAAATAATAGCCAGAATGGCGGCAGTGTTGGTATGATTACTAGGGTAGGAACGACTATGTATGTCAAAAAAGGTAGTCAGTCACCGTCTTTAGTTGTTGATAATAGTAATTTTAATAAGGGAATTCAACGGTTACGTCTATTAGTAAAAAACCAGGGTAATGCTTCCGTTCGTCCTTCTGTTTCTTGGACATTAAAGCAGAATGGGAAGTTAGTTCGTGAAGGGAAAACTATACCAGCAACTATTATTACTAGGACTAGCAGATATATTCCTCTTGAGGATTTATCAAAAAATTCTTCGCTAATACCTCCAGGTAAGTACGAATTGAATGGTTACTTAATCTGGAGAGAAAATAACGAAGACCGAAGTTTAGCATTTCAACTTCCAGTCAATATTAGTCAATAAGCTGGAGTTATTGAAATGACAGAATTAGCTACACCACCCCAAATTGACTCTCCTGAAATAAATCAGTTTTCTTTATCCCAAGTATTAGTTGATAATTGGCAAATTAAATCTAATATTTCTGATAATTCTAATAATTCCAATAATTATAAGGATATTACAACAACCCCTCCAGAATTTATCCCTGTAGACTTTAGGGAGAACAATCAAACTCAGAATTCAGAGAATAATAATTTAGAAGTTGGAGAATCTAAAATAGATTGGGAAGTAAATAAAAACTTTACTTTATCTACATCTCTATTAAATGATGTAACTACTAAAAGTTTTCAACAAGACCTGGGAAAAGGCGAGGTTAATATTCCTAATCATCTAAACTTCGCTAATGTTGAAGTTAATTCAAATAGTCAACTAGATAATACACCCGCTGCAACCTCTAACCCCAGTAACGCAAAAAAAATACAGAATAAGACCAGTAGTAACTTTAAATTGCAAACCTTTCCTGTAGGAGTTTCCATTGGTAGACATAATGTCCAGCAAAGTATGTTGGTCAGGGGTTGGGAAAATGGTTCCGAAGCAATAAAATTTGCAGACTGGTTACTACCTTACGATCGAGTCATCAAGATTTTCGGCTTTGATAGCAAAAACTTACCAGATGGAAAAATTGAATTACGATCGCTTAATGGAAAACTTCCGAATGGTGAAGTTTCACCGATTATTGCAACTCGGATTGATCCTGCAAAGTTAACTTCTGACTCCAAGTTGGGTTTGGCTTTTTCTATCCGAGATTTGCAAGAATATTTTGGGGTAAGTGCAAAGTTCGATCTGCAAAACTATGCTATCCGTCTTTATATTCCGAAAGTCAATCATCTCTTCCGTCCCAAAATAGAGGAAAATCCTGTTGAAGTAGATAATTTACCCACTCTGAGAGCACCAGAATTTTCTGTATCTTCTGTATCTCCACAGTTAACTCTACAAGGTGGTGAAAATCAATCCCTAGATTGGCACAATCATGTTAATGCTATAGGAACAGTTTTTGGTGGTAGCTGGTTTTTAAGTGCTGACCGGATTCAGTTTCAAAAGACTTCAAGATGGAATTTAGCTCAAGCACAATACCTACGTCAAACTCAAAAAGCAGACTATATTTTAGGTTCTCAAACTCCCTTTTGGTCGGATATAGATGGTAGTTTTGATTACTGGGGTTTTACTACTATCCAACGTCAAGGATTTTCATCTGCCAAACCTAATGGTAGTATACAGCCCCAGCGACGCTTGCAAGCAAATCAATTGGGAAGAAAAATCACCGGACAAGCTGAACCCGGAACCTTAGTACAGTTAGTTGAATATTTAAATAATCGGCTTGTTGATCAAGTATTAGTAGACAGCGATCGCATTTATCAGTTTGATAATGTAGCTGTAAATGGTAATTTTTCTTCTACCAAATATCGTCTTTATCTTTATCCCCAAGGTAGACTAACATCTCCTCCACAAGTCCGGAAAGTCAACTTAAATAGCGTTCCGGGACAGTTACCTAAAGGTGGATCAGCTTTAGTTATTTCAGGTGGAGTCGAGCGTAAATTTGATAACAGTTTTTTAGGAGAATTTACTGGTTTCCGTGGTGGTATTGCTCAACGTTGGGGAGTCTCATCAGATTTGACTATAGGTTTGGGTGCAATACACAATGGTTCTTTACGAGGTTTAACAGAGCTTTACTGGCAACCAAGAAAATTACCTTTACTAGTAGAATTTTCTACTCTCACCCCCGGTATTACTGGAAATAATAATCAGAATTGGGGCTTCAATAGCAATATTACTTTTCAACCCGACAAAAACTTCCACGCTAATTTCCGTAGTAATTTTAACCGCAGTCTTTTTCATCTCAATTGGAGATTTAATCCCAAATTTAGCGTTTTTAGCAGCATTGATAGTCAAAATCCGGCTAAATTAGGCGTGCAGTTTATTCGTACTCGTCCTAATAGTTTCACTTTTGCTCGTGTAAATGTAAATACTGCTAATCAATGGCAATGGAATTTACTCCAACGTCTAGGTCAAGTCGAACTTTTATCAAATGGTAATTCAACCGATTCTCAATCAGAATTAGCTTATAACTTTTCTAATACTCGATACAGTAAGACTGGACACGCTTTAGTATTAGGCTATCAAACTCGTTTCAGTTCGGGACAAAATAATGATATTTTCAGTTTAAACTGGCGCTATCGTTCCCAAAAACAAACCTATATTGGTTCTCCTTTATGGGAAACTGAATTAGGTTATGGAGTAGGTTCTAAAGGTTCTGGTTTGATTGCCTCTGTAACGACTTCAATCTTACCGGGATTAAAATTACGAGCAAAATACCAGGGAGCTTCTCTAACATCCGATGATTCCACTTTCCGTTTGGAATTCACTCCTAGTTTCGATTTCAATAGTGGATTGAGAAATCATCGTTCTCGTCATCAATCCTTGCGTACCCAAGGTGGGGTTAGACTGCGAGCTTTCTTCGATAAAAATAATAATGGGAAACGCGACAAGGGTGAAAAATTATATGCAGATAATCTAAAATTATTAGCAGTTCTCAACAATAAACCCTTAAACAGATTTAGACCAGGAAAAACTAAAAACAGCATTTCAATCAACCTACCTCCAGGTAAGCATCGTCTCAATTTAGACCCTGCCGGTTTCCCCTTTGATTGGCAAGCAGTTAATTCAGCGTATGCAGTGGAAGTTGTTGCCGGTAGTTATACACAAGTTGAAATTCCTCTAGTCCCAGCTTATACTCTCTCAGGAGTGATTAAAGACCAACAAGGAAAAGCGATCGCTGGTGCAACTGTTGAAGCTATAGATTCTACAACTGGCAAAAGATATTTTTCTGTTACTAACAGTGCAGGAGTGTATTATTTAGAGCATTTAAGTCAGGGTAAATATTTAATAAAAATTAATGGTAAAGAGCTTCCCAGTAATCAAATCAGCCTAAGTAGTGATTCTGAGAACTGGCAAAAAATTAACTTAAATTTTTAGCCAAAACTCCACAGATTTTATCCGTGGGATTATCCTATACCTTAAACAAACAACTAAACTTTTTCCGGTAGAGACCTTATATAGCAATACGGTTGGGGATAGCAATACGGTTGGGGTTAAGAATATTGTAGACTCGATAGAGTGCTAGTGTTACCCAGTATTACCAACGCCGAAAGTTAGGTTACTCTCCAAGAGACCGCTCTGTGTCTACGTACCTAAAACGTCACTTACTCTATTTCTAGTTTTGAGGCTTAACGGCAACGGTACTGCATTATATAGAAGGTCTCTACCAAGTAATATTTGCAATCATTCATTAAATTAGTATAAAAACTCATGTAGTAAGAACTTTTGCAAACTAACTTTGAGAGTTTCTTATATATCATTGTACGCTATTTGTAGATTCTATAATTAGCTTCTTTGAATTAATGATAAGTAAAACCTCTAAGTAAAATAATTATTACTTATGATAAGTATTTTAAAGCTAGATAAAAAACGAAATAAGACAACAAAGAAGAAAATAATTGACTTTATTATACTAACGGTAATCAGTGCAGTCTTTTGCATTACCTCACCTGGTTTTGCTCAGATTCCTATTATTGCTAAAGCTCCTGCATCCCATAGTCAAAATCGATCTGCTGCATCTCTAGAGAAACAAGGGCGATCGCTTTATGAAAAGTCTCAGTTTTCAGAAGCAGCAACGGTCTTTGAACAAGCTGCGATCGCATATCAAAAAAGTCAAAACCCTATCCGTCAAGCTTTAAGTTTGAGTAACCTTTCACTCTGCTATCAACAGTTGGGAAGGTGGGATGAAGCTAATAGTAATATTACTGAAGCCATAAAATTATTAAATAGTATCTCCGATCAAACCTCAGCCAAACCATTAGCATTAGCTCAAACTCTTGATATCCAAGGAAGCTTACAGTTAGCACGGGGAGAAAATAATGCAGCTTTAGAATCTTGGAAAAGCGCCACAGATATCTATGTTCAACAAAATAAACCTGCTAGAAAATTAGTAAGTCAAATTAACCAAGCCCAGGCTTTACAAAATTTAGGTCTTTACCGTCGTGCCATTAGTTTACTAGAAACATCTTTAAACTTACCGCCGGATTCTACAGACAAACCCAAAAAACTGACCAATCTTCTCAAAAATATTTCCGCTTCTCCTGAAACTACCACAGCTTTATATACCCTTGGAGATTCCTTGCGGGTAATTGGTAATCTCAAATCAGCCCGTATAGTTCTAGAACATAATCTCAAGATTGCTGAAGAATTAGAGTTAAGGGATCGGGTTGCTCTCACACAGCTAAGTTTGGGTAATACTCTAAGAACTCAACTTAGTTTAGCAAATGAAAAAAAAGACAAATCTGAAACATCCCCCCAAACTACACCCCAATCAGTAATCAATTTATATCAACAAGCCGCTGCCAAATCTACATCAAGCAATATACGTTTACAAGCACAACTCAACCAACTAAGTTTACTAACAAGTAAAGGAATCAACACAAATACTGATAAAAACAAAAATAAAAATAATATCACTCAGAAAAATCTAGACTCATCAATCAAACTATTAGCAATAATAGAACAAGAAATAACAGCCTTACCTCCTAGTCGTAGTAGCATCGAAGCACGGCTAAATTTAGCTGAAACCATGATGCAAATTAGAGATGAAAATTCATCTGCAATTTCCCAAAAATCCATAGCTCAAAACTTAGCAATTGCAATAGAGCAAGCCAAAAAATTAAACAATCCCCGTCTTTTATCTTATGCTTGGGGAAACTTGGGTAAAGTTTACGAAAAAAATCAACAGTGGGCAGAAGCACAAAAACTAACCGAAAAAGCCTTAAAATTAGCAGAACAAACTAAAGCTAGTGATATTGCTTATATTTGGCAATGGCAGTTAGGAAGAGTAACCAAAGCCCAAAATCAAATCGAACCAGCAATCACAGCTTACCAAGAAGCGATCGCAACTATTAAATCCTTACGTACAGATTTAGCTTCAGCAAATCCCGACTTACAGTTTTCCTTTACAAATTCAGTGGAACCAATTCACCGCGAACTGGTGAGTTTACTACTACAATCTAAAAAACAAGATAATCTGGAAAAAGCACGAGATATTATTGAAGGTTTACAGCTAGTTGAACTCGATAACTTTTTCCGTCAAGCGTGTCTGAATGCCAACCCAGCCGAAATAGATAATGTAGATAATAAAGCCGCAGTTATTTACCCGATCATTTTAAAAGACCAACTGGCAATTATTACCAGCTTACCAAAATTTCCCCAACAAAATAAACAAGAAAAGAAAGTAGCAGAAAAAGAATCAAAAAGAGAATTTCACTACTATAAAACAGTTGTCAGCAACCAAGAAGTCGAACAACTTACAAGCACATTACTTCCCGATTTAAAGCAAGAAACAGCCTCAAAACTAGCAATTCCCCAACTGCAAAAAATGTACGACTTGCTGATTAAACCCACAGCAGAAGACCTAGAAAAAAGTCAAATTGAAACATTAGTATTTGTACTAGACGGTGTATTGCGTAACATACCAGTCTCAGCCCTATACGACGGCAAACAATATCTAGTAGAAAAATATAGTATTGCCCTCACACCAGGATTACAATTACTCTCACCGCGATCGCTTACCAAAGAAAGTCTAGGAGCCTTAGTTGGTGGACTCAGCGAAGCTCGCGATATTTTCCCCGAACTACCCCACGTTAAGAACGAAGTCACCAAAATTCAATCTGAACTTCCCACTCAAGTCTTATTTAACGAGAACTTTAAAACTAATTCTTTTCAAAATAAGGTATCAAATGTCTCCTACCCCATAGTCCACCTAGCAACCCATGGTCAATTTAGTTCCAAAGCTGATGAAACTTTCATTCTCACTTGGGACGGAAAAATAAATGTAAACCAGCTTAGTAGTACCCTAAAAACAGTAGAATTATCCCAAGATAACTCTCTAGAATTGCTTGTACTTAGTGCCTGTGAAACAGCCGCAGGTGACGAACGTTCCGCATTAGGACTTGCAGGTGTAGCAGTACGTTCCGGTGCTAGAAGCACAGTCGCGACCCTATGGCGTATTAACGACGAAGCTTCAACAAAACTGATTGCCCAATTTTACGAACAGTTAGTAAAAGCAGGTGAAACTAATATATCAAAAGCAGAAGCCCTCAGACGCGCCCAACTTTCAATTTTGAAAAATCCAGATTATCAATCTCCCCATTATTGGGCAGCGTATGTATTATTAGGAAACTGGACTTAAACCGTTTTTTATTCATAGTTTACCCATTAATATCATGTCCGGTAAAAGAATTATCATTCTGAGGGAAGTGAAAAGTCTCCCATATACTGAGTCCTAACGGACACGCAGAAGCATTTATGTAGCAACGGCGATCGCTAACGCTACACTAGGTTTTACTCAGTATGACAGACATATTTTTGTCACTAATCAAACAGACATGATATAACCCTAACCTTACAAAAGTACATTAGGGCATCTAAATATTTCTTATCTGGAGGGGGTTTGGGGGACGCAGCCGTCCACCCAATAGGGGGTTTGGGGGAAAATCCCCCAATTCTTTCCTCTCTGAAAAAATATCCTAACCTGAAGGCATAACGCTATAAAGGCGGGATAAGGTATTGGTTAGAAATTTTCCCATCCTTATATATCAATACGGTTCAGATAAGAGGAATTGTAGGTTGGGTAGAGCTTGAGCGTTACCCAACAAAACATTGATAATGTTGGGTTACTCTCCGAGAAGCCGCTCCGCGTCTACGTTCCTCAACCCAACCTACGCTATTTGGAATT
>JBCCDM010000286.1:0-8521 GCA_039030795.1 Cyanobacteria bacterium P01_A01_bin.84 | reverse complement strand
CACCCTAGGTAATCCCGATATCAGCGCCGAACAGGTCGTAGAAGCCGCCAGATTAGCCGTAGCTCATGACTTTATCAGCCAACTACCCCAAGGCTACGAAACCAACGTTGGCGAACGCGGTACAGCCCTTTCCGGTGGTCAAAGACAGCGTATCGCCCTAGCTAGAATGTTTCTCTCACCCGCCCCCATACTTATATTAGATGAAGCAACCAGCGCCTTAGATAGCGAAACGGAACAACAAGTACTGCAAAACCTGAAAACCATTTCCCAAGGAAGAACAGTATTCTTAATTGCTCACCGCTTCGCACCCCTCAAACGTGCTGACCTAATATTAGTTATGGAAAAAGGAGTGATTGCCGAACGCGGTACCCATGAGGGATTATTAAGGCAGAAAGCCCTGTATTGGTCTCTGTATCAAAGACAGCAAGCTAATGTTTGAACACTAAGAGTGAAGGAAAAATCATTAACTCAACTTTTTCTTCCCCTCTGGGTAGGAAGATAAGTAATATTATGTCCGGTTAAACAGTTGTCATATCTGTGGGGACTAAGTAACTTGAGTTCGGGATAAGCTCAAACCCTTATTATATCGTTACTTGATTTTGATGTATGTCAACGTGTTTGCGTTGTTTCAGCCAAGTGCTGTTGAATAAATGTCCTTAACCCGAACTGAGGTTAAGTAATAAGTAAAGAGCGACCCACAAGGTGGGAATTCAAAATTCAAAATTTCTGCATTAATTCAGTTCCACCTCGCAACAAATGAAACTTGTACATTTTTCGATAAATCCTCAAACCCTTGATATATAAAAAGGATTCACCTCCCCTCCACAACGTAATGACTCCCAAACCTATGCCGTTTCTGGTTTTTAGGCTTAACTGAACACTATTTGGAACATGTAGCAACTGAAAATAATAAAAATAATTTTCAATGCCGAAAGCCCAGTCAACTGACTGGGCTTAGTGGATTATATTCCCTGGCTAATTATAGAAGTTAATTAATAGTTATTTATTCTAATAATTACTACGACACTGATTTGGTGGATTTCGGAAAATTGGAAATTATTTTTTTGGACAAGACTTAGTTTACTACCTTTTATATTTAGAAAGCTTTTTCTCCTGCTCATCGCACCAAGCAGCCATTAATTCTTTAGCAACACTGCTCATATCCGTTTCTGACTGCACGCACAGTGACTTGAAACGGATTTTTAATTCTTTACCAATTACTAATTTGACGGTGTCTTCGCTTTTTGCCATCCCATTATTTTGGCATGACATAGGGAGAATTAAATCGATATTCCCATATAGGAACGGGGGAATATTCCCATAAATCGGTATAATTCTTATAAAAGATAAGGCGAACTCTCTACTGAAGTATCCGCCTGCGGGCAATCGCCACTTCTTGGCGGGAGAGTGATTGACCGCAGGTAAGACGAAAAGCGGACACTACTGTGTCATCACCTGCCTACAGAGGATGTGCAGTAGCACCATCGCCTTAATGTAAACCCCTATAAGGAGCCAAATAAATAATGGCACAATTTAACTTATATCTCAGATCCCACAAAGTTTTCTACCAAGCAACGAATCCAACAGCGACATAAAAGACGAAGTTACGATAGTACCAACCCCCGAACGTGAAACCATCAAACATATGCTGATTGGTTCATCTAAAGCTGTGATAAGTACAATTCATGTTTTGCACCGAATTGGTTATGCCGAAGTGAGTGACTGGAGTCCATTATTACCCAGCCCTAATCCAGGGGAAGTGATGAGTATTTTAGTCAGACAAATTTTGGTGCAGTAAAATACATAGTAGAGACGTTCAATTGAACGTCTCTACCAAGGGATATTTTGTCATCATTTATTGAATTAGTATTCCGTTTAATATTTTCGGAAAATTTAACTTTTAACCCTAATATATTTTATTTTCATAATTCTTTTGTATCTATCTTATTTTTTCTCCTTACTCTGATGACTTAATAGCCTTTATTAAAGCCTCAACTAATAATGTATTCTCCTCATCTGTACCTATACTAATCCGTAATTTGTCTTCCAATCTTTCCTGTTTAAAATAGCGAATTAATATCCTTTGCTCTTTCAGATTTAAATATAAATATTCTGCATTATCTTGTGGTGGTTTTACTAAAACAAAATTAGTTTGAGAATCCCAAATTTTAAAACCTAATTTTTTTAAATCTTCTGATAGCTTTTCTCTTGATACTTTTACTTTGTCTGCACAGCTATTCTTATAGTCTTGGTCTCTTATTGCAGCTGCACCGATAGCACAAGCGATCGCGTCAATGTTATAACTATCTTTAATTTTGTACAAACCCTGCAATAACCTAGGATTCGCGATTCCAAAACCTAATCTAATACCCGCAAGGGAATATCCTTTTGATAAAGTACGGATAGAAATTACATTATCAAATTCTTTAACTATAGATAGCGCGCGATCGCTATTCGCAAAATCAACGTAAGCTTCATCAATTACCAATACACCGGATAGTCTTTTTGCTAATTCTCGTAAATCATCTATTGGAACAATATGTCCTGATGGACTATTGGGTGTAGCGATAAATGTAATAGCACCATCAGCTTTGACTAATTCTTTTACTGGTAACTTATAGTCTTCTGGATAAGGAATTTCTATCCTTTGGGCTGGCTGCATTTCTACCAATGTACGGTAAAGCACATAGGTTGGCATTGGGTAAACAACTTTTCTTTGAGAATCAGTACAAGCGCGTACAACCAAATTCAGCACTTCATCACTACCGTTACCAACAATTACCCAATCAGCAGGAACATTCAAAATATCACTAACAGCATTACGGAATTCGGTTCCAGAGGAATCCGGATATCGTCGTAACCACTCCCAATCAAAGTTTTGCAATACATCTTTAATTTTAGGGGAAGGAGGATAAGGATTTTCGTTGCTGTTAAGCTTGATAATTTTACTACCTCGTTTTGGCTGTTCCCCAGGAATGTACCCAGTCATCGCATTAACTTCAGTACGGAAAAGGCTGCTCATAGTTTAATTATTGAATTATTGAATAATAGTTTTTCAAAGATGTCTAATTAAGCAAGTAGATAGTTCTGAATGAATTCAATCATACCCTCACCTTCTTCTTTCGTTGCTATCCAATCAGCTTTAGCTTTTACCGTCTCTTCAGCATTTCCGACTGCAACTTTGAAACCGCAAAAATCTAAAAAATCTAAATCATTTTCTGCATCACCAACAGCAATAACTTGGTTTTTTGTAATATCAAAATGTAATAATGCTTTTTCTAATCCCTTGGCTTTATTCATTCCCAAAGGTAAAATCAAACCATAATCTTTATGACAAATTATATGTAGAGGAAATTTAAATTCATCGATTAAAGCATTAACTTTTTCTACAAATTTACGGCGAACTGTCGCCATAATCCTATTTTGGTAAAAAGGTATGCTATGACTCATTAATTGAGCAATAAATTCTATAGGTGGATAGCTAGCTAGAAACTCTATTTTTTCTTGAGGTGGAAAGTATAATATCGACCCATTTTCTGCAACTATTAAGTCAAATACCTTAACTTGTGGACATACCCGTAATAAGTCATCGAATCCCCTTCCTGTAACGATACTAATTAAGAAATCATTCTCTTTAGCTTGTAACAAAGCTGTTTCAACCTTATTTGTAATTCTACCCCCTGTGGCAATTGTCCCATCATAATCAGTCGCTAGCATTCTAAATGGAGAATCAGACATAGGAAATTTTATGAAGAAAAGTTAATTTCTGAAGAAAACTGCTTTAGACTGTAAAGCGAATTAGACTTTCTTGGAAAATTTTCCTACATTCAATTATTTATAATTAATATTTTTTTAGATTGATTCATATTCATTTACAAACGTTTTTTATCTTTTTAAACAGTATCTGGATCTATATTTAATTCTCTCAGCTTTGCTGCTAAGCGTTCAGCCCGTTGCTGTTCTTCCTGAGCAAGTTGTGTTGCTTCTTGAGCCCGTTGCATTTCCCGTTGTGCAAGGTGTGTTGCTTCTTGAGCCCGTTGCTGTTCTTCCTGAGCAAATTGTGTTGCTTCTTGAGCCCGTTTTATTTCTTTTTGTGCGACTTCTTCTGGTGTAGGAACTAACTGACCAGAGGATGTGAAAAAGCGTAATTGTTGTTCATATACTCCCAAAAACAAACCTAATTGATGACTCCATAACCAGCCATTTCCATTTGGTTCTAGTGGTTGATATTTACCTGAGACTAATACAAAACCAGCAAATTCTAGATTATTGGGATCAAACCAAAAATAATCTGGAGTACGAAAGATATCTTGGTAAATCTGTTTTTTTACACCTTTATCAACTGATGCAGTTGAGCTAGATAATAATTCTATGATGATATTGGGGTACTTTCCATATTCCTCCCAAACCACCCAACTTTTCCGGGGTTTGCGTTCTGTTCCTAATACTACGAAAAAATCAGGACCTCGAAAATCTTCCGACTTGCGCTGATGTGGACTATAGTAAACAGTCAGATTACCAGCTACAAAAAAATCATTGCGTTCCCTCCACCACCATTCCAAGCATTTGAATAGCAGCAGCATTTGTTGTAAATGTAAGTAACTTTCCAACTGTGGTTCGTCGCTATATAAATCCCCTGGAGGAAATATAACATCTGTTGAGTTTTCTATATCTTTGGCGATAGACATAATGACTAATCTCTAGGTGTTATATATTTAGGTTAGCAGGGGTAATTTTTAGAATGAGGAAGTAAAAATTGACACTCTCCGCCCTAAAAGGGCGAAGATTCTTCAATCACAGACTTAAAATTCCTGCATACCCTATGGAGAAAAAATCCAAAATCGGTAGTAAATAGTTACACCTCAATTTTGGACTCAAAGAGTATACGTAAAGTCTTCAACTAACATTCCTGGAACCATGCTACCGCCGAGACGACGATTTTCGTAAGTATCTACGTTCGGTATAAATTCTTGAAAATCGGTAAAGTCTATGAGATTATCACCCCAAAAAGAATACAAACTATCGTCAAATCGAAGATTTTCGATGGGAGCGATAATTTCACCTTTTTCTACCCAAAAGCAAGCATAGCGGGTCATACCTGTAATTTTACCTGTGGGGCGATCGCTCCAATTTAAATAATGCAAGTTAGATACATATAAACCGGTGTCTAATGCAGATAAAATATCAGCAAATGCTAAATTACCAGGACTAATTTCCGGCGATCGCATTCCTTCGTCGCCATTAGCACCGTTGCCTATTTTGTTGTATTCTTTGGCAGAACGACTATTAATTAGGGTATTTTTGAGTTTCCCGTCTTCAATAATATCTAACTCCAGGGATGCTGTTTCCCCCCATTCATTAAACCGGGGAACTAAACCCCGACGAAAGTTTTCTTTAAGATGAAATTTAGCACTAAGTTGCTTTTCTTGACGAGAAAGCCAATTTAAACAACTATTTCCCTGCTGTATATCTGCTTCGCTAACTCCACCCCAGGAAAGCATTGACAATAATTCCGCAACTGCTGCTGGTGCAAAGTAAGTTTTATACTTTCCTCTTAGTACATCTTTTGTGGGATGAGAAAGTTTTTCTAATTGTCTTCTAATTTGAGCAATATCATCTCTGTAAGTCTGATTATTCCAATCACTACCAGCAAAATATCCTTTGACTGCTTGTCCTCCTGGGCTAAATATAGAATAGTCGAGATTAAAGGTGTCGGTTGCAAACCAATGCTTTTGCCCTTTAGAATCAGCATAGGCTCTGATTAGATTCCCTCCTGCATAGATACCGGTAAAATCTAATTCATTAACTGGATGTAAAACTGTTGGTACTACTGATTCGTCAGCAAGTAAATTACCAGAATGGATTTCTCGGCTGGTGACTATATCTTCCGGTAAAACAATATATGGGTCTATAGGTAATAAAGAAATTTCTAACCTTAACTGTTCTAAAGCTTTGTGTACTTGCTCTAAGTCTAAATCCCAATTGCCGGTAAACGGAAAGGTGCAAAGACCACGACGCTGGTTTTTTACAAAACTTAACTCTATCCAAGTATCTTTAACTACACCTGTTTGTCGAACTCTGGCATTATTGAAACGAGTAAATTGACTGCGTTCGCTATTAAGTCTTAATGTAAAAAATTCACTATTTTCTTTTCTATCTAATAAAGTTTCAACCAGTTTATTAAAGTTACTTTCTAAAGTGGAAATATCTTTAGTTTTCATTATTTGGCAATTATTTATGAGTAATTGGTAATTGGTAATGGGTTAGTCATCAACTATTAATGTGACTAGCTAGCACAGTAAGTAGCTAATACCATTTTTATATAAAGTTGCACATCCAACGGTTATATTTATAAGTCTCAAAATTATACCTGAAGCTTGCTTTCGTTGTCCTATAACCCAATACCGTTCAGTTAAGCCTGAAAATTCCAAATAGCGTAGGTTGGGTTGAGGAACGAAACCCAACATTATCAATGTTTTGTTGGGTAACGCTCAAGCTCTACCCAACCTACAATTCCTCTTATCTGAACCGTATTGTCCTATAACCCAATTTGTATAGAAAAATCGAGTTTGAGATTCCCTAAAAATTAGGTTTTTGAGAATCTAAAAAACTAAAATCTATGGGGGTAGCACAACAATAAAAAAGAAATGTTAAATCAAAGTCCCCCTAAAAAAGGGGGATAATTGTGGGTCTACTTATAATTAGCAACCCGGACTATTAACCCTAAATTATTTCTCAACTACCAAAGACTTCTACATCTGAAAATAAACATACTGGTGAACGATGTCCTACCCAAATAGATTGATTGGGTTCTCCTTTCCCACAAAAAGGTGTTCCGTACATTTCCCAAGTCGATTTGTTACCGATTTTAGTTAAGCTTTGCCAAAATTCGGGTGTGGTGGCTCTATAGTTAAGATTGCGAAGAGTTTTGGTTAATTTACCATTTTCAATTAATTTCCCATACTCGCAACCAAATTGAAATTTGTGACGACGGTCGTCGATAGACCAAGAACGATTAGATTCCATGTAAACGCCGTTTTCTATACCGCTAATTATTTCTTCAAAAGAAGCGTTACCTGGTTCTAAGTTCAAGTTTGCCATGCGGTCTATTGGGGGACGGTTCCAAGAGGATGCACGGGCACAAGCAACTCCTGGTAAGCTAATTCTAGCTTGACTTTCGAGTCCTCCTAAGCCTCGTTGTAATATCCCTTTTTTAATTAAATATTCTTTATTGGCAGTTGCGCCATTATCATCAAAGTTGTAGCTAGCAATTTCACCTGGAACTGTGGGATCGAAGGTTATATTCATTAATGGTGAACCGTAGACTAAGTTACCAAAGTCTGATTTTGTAACGAAGCTACCCCCTGCGTAGTTACGTTCGTCTCCCAAAATTCTGTCTATTTCGATGGGGTGTCCTACGCTCTCATGTATTTGCAGCATCATTTGGTCTGGGGCTAAAACCAAGTTTGTAGAAGCTGTAGGACACTCTTGAGCGGTGAGTAACTCTTGGGCTTGTTCGCCAATCTCTTGTACCCTTTGCCACAGGTTATCTGTCTGAAATAATTCTAATCCGCCTTGATATGAATGTGCTTGCCAGCCATTATTTGTACGCTGTTGTATATTATTTCCGTCTTGAGCGATCGCACCATAGTAAGTGCTGATAAATAAAAACTTTTGATATGTCTGAGAACCATTACTACTAATAAACCAACTTTCTCTGTCCGCAGTAACAGCTTCAGCTGTAGTTTGGACAATCTTATCGCTGACTTTAAGCTCTTCGCAGATACGAATTAAGATATCGCTGATTTGGGCTGAATTTAAAGTTTTAAATGAATCAATAAACGGAGAAATATATTCTCCAACGACTTTTGGACGTTCGCTGACCGCACGAAACGGATGTATCCACCATTCACGGGCTATTAAGGCTTGTGTATACGCTGTTCTTGCGGCTTCTTGTAATGCATCAATTTCTAAGGAATTTGTAGCACCGTAACCAATAGCGCCATCTAACATAACTTCCAGCATCGCGCCAATGGTGGAATACTTACAGTTAACTTGGGGTATGCGATCGCGGAAGTTTCGATGATAGCTATTCTCTCTAACTACTCTTATACCTAACCAGTCGGCTGCTACATCAATGCTATTTAAAGCTTTTTGCAACTTATGCCAGATATTATTCTCTACCGAAAGAGATGAAGATTTTGACAATGCTTGAGAAATGTGTGAGGGCGACGTATGAACAGACATTATTTTTTGATGTGTGAGCAGGGGAGAATATTACTATTACTACAAAAAAAAGATTTTTGTAGCTATTCTTTTTTAAAGATTCTTTATAGTAATTAGATTAATTTGTGATTTATAATACATAATTGAGGTATAATAAATTTGAGAAATAAGTGAGAAAGGAAGTAGGAAAGCGCAAAGCAGTGGATATAAAGAGATGGTGAAAAATCATATTTACTATGTTTTCTTTTTCTTATTTAATCTCCAGAATTGTATAATTAATTACCAATTATTAATT
>JBCCDM010000285.1:0-8545 GCA_039030795.1 Cyanobacteria bacterium P01_A01_bin.84 | reverse complement strand
TATCAAATTAGCTATCAAATTAGCTAGCCTTAGTATAAACGCTAACTTTTTTACGGCTCTTACCTTTTCTTTCAAAGGTAACTATTCCATCAATTAAGGCGAAGAGAGTATCATCCTTACCAATACCTACATTATTACCGGGGTGATACTTAGTACCGCGCTGACGGATAAGAATATTTCCAGCACGTACATTTTCACCACCATAACGCTTCACACCTAGTCGTTGAGCATTTGAGTCACGACCGTTACGAGTACTACCTGTTCCTTTCTTATGAGCCATGATTTACTCCTATTCTCAGTTACTATTTATCAATTATTGACTTAAAAGAAGAATGAATATTTTATTCTGCCGCAACCTCAACAGGTTCTTCTACTGGATTAGGAGTTTCTGTTGCTGTGCTTTCGGCAGTAGCTTCAGCGATGATGGAACCATTAAGGCTAATAGAATTAATCATAAGTCTTGTAGTTTCTTGCCGATGTCCGCGCTTTTTGCGGGTTTTTTTCTTCGGCTTCATTTTGTAAACTATGATTTTACGACCTCTGAAGTGTCGCATGATGGTTCCTTCTACTGTTGCACCTTCTACTAGTGGTTGTCCGATGCTAATGTCACCATCGTTTTGGACTAGGAGTACAGAATCTATAGTTATCTTCTCGTCAGGTTCAGAATGCAGTAGTTCAACATCGTAAAAACGACCTGGTTCTACTTTTAACTGTTTGCCACCAGTTTCAATTATTGCGTAAGCCATTGATTTAATTTTATAGTTGCCGTACAGGTAGCTGAATTACATTCCTAGTGTTAATAGTAAGAAATTTTCAGCTTTTGCTTTGTCTTTACCTGGTCCGAGCCGGATGTAGACTGCAAAACCAATATTGTATGGTAATTAAAGTCATTAGGTCAATTGTTTGAGACTTTTTTTATTTTAAATTTTTTATTTTACATTTTTATTGGTAATTGAAATGACAGAATTTTGGCAAAATTTATTTTTTTCTCGACAATACCATCCTCAGGGAAGTAGTTATCTTTGGCAATCAGAACTTGTAGGGTTACATTTTATTTCAGATTTACTTATTGGGATCGGGTATTATCTTATATCTTTAATACTGTTTTATATCACTAGAAAAAATAGAAATTTACCCTTCAACGATATTTTGATTTTATTCGCTTTATTAATGTTGGGTTGTGGGAGTATCCATTTACTATCTGTATGGACTTTATGGTATCCAGCTTACTGGGTATCTGGCTGGTTAAAGGCTGGGGTTGCTTTAACTTTTATGCATACTGTTCTGGTTATGGTTGAGAGTATACCGAAAGTGGTTGGTAAAAGCTCTAAAGGTAAAAACTTTAAGGGTGTAGACACACAAAATAGTGCTTCTTTACAAGAATCAGAAGAAACTAAAAAAATTTAAGCATCTTCCACAATTTTTCCTGGAATTTATCCCATGGATGTAGTTTGCTTCTTACTAAAGTGATCTTTTGGTAAGATGATAGGCTTACCACGAACTAAGATTGTGGAATTGGAAGTCCATAAAAGAAAGATATGATTTTTATGAATTTATTTTTATGAATTTATATAGTCGGAATTAAATACTTGTTGCAGAAAATAAGCGATCGCCACTGACAGGATCGAAAACAAATAAGTAATCTACGTCTAGGTTTAGTTTTAAAATACTTCCAGGTGCTGGTTGTATTTGGGCATCTGCTTGGATATTAATTGGAACTCCAGCATTAGGTAAACTAGCACGAATTAAAGTTTCTCTACCTAAAGGTTCTACTATATTGACTGAGACTTCTAATAGCTGCATTTCCTGATTATTTTCTTCTAACTCAATAGTGATATGTTCGGGACGAATACCTAAATCAAAGCTTTGTCCTTTTTTCAGATTTAGTTTTTCTTTCAACGCATCACTTACTGATAAAAGCTGACCGTAAATATCAAAAAAATCACCTATATATTTGGCAGGTATAATATTCATTGGCGGACTACCAATGAAAGTCGCGACCATTCGATTTGATGGCTGGGAATATACATCCTGGGGAGTGCCAATTTGCTGTATTTTACCACCATTGAGTACCACAATTTTATCCGCGAGGGTCATTGCTTCTATTTGATCGTGGGTAACATATACAGTAGTATTCATTAACTCTTGATGTATTTTTTTTAACTCAGCACGAGTATCATCTCGTAACTGCGCATCCAAATTAGATAAAGGCTCATCTAATAAAAATACCTCAGCTTGTCTAGCTAAAGCTCTACCTAATGCTACCCGTTGCTGTTGCCCTCCAGAAAGCTGTTTGGGTTTACGCTCCAGTAAATGTTCCAATGCTAAGGACCTAGCCACAGATTGGACGCGATCGCGAATAATATCCTGGCTGATTTTGCGCATTTTTAACCCAAAGGCAATATTTTGGGCAACACTCATATGGGGATACAAAGCATAATTTTGAAATACCATGGCGACATTGCGCGATCGCGCTGGTATTTCATTCACTAACTGATTTCCAATATAAAGTTTTCCAGAAGTAGCTGTTTCTAGTCCCGCAATGGTTCTGAGAATAGTAGATTTGCCACAGCCAGAAGGTCCTACTAATACCCAAAATTCCCCGTCAGGAACTTCAAAGGTAATATCCTCTATTGCTGTAACGTTGTTAAATTTGCGTTTAATGTTTTCTAGACGAACATTTGCCATGAGCTTACAGCTTGTACTCTAACTCCTAGATTTTACAGAACTGTAGGTTTAGTTCCAAAACACGATGTTGATATCCTCACTAGCCCTCATGTATGAAGATTCCTACCAAGAACTTGCATAGTGCCCCTATTTCTAAGTAATTACCCTTACTCCTATTAGTTAATCTTTATCTATTACAGACCAAGCGGGATGAGAAAGTAAAGCAGCAATTACCCTCACCCCCCTTAGTTGATTAGATAGGGGTAAATGTCCCCGAGGAGCATCTAAACTCCAAATAAATCCGGAAGGGTAACGAGTCCAATCATTACCCTTTTTCCAACCGATTTTTGCCCACATATTTTCCCAATTCTTACTCGATCTTAGCCAAATCTCTCTTTGCACTGAAAAGCCAAATTTGCCTTCGGAGTGAGCTAACCAAAGATTATTAATGGTTTGCAAGTCCTTTACTGGAAAATTTTCTACTTCAGTAAAGTACAGCCATTTACGCTTGAGTGCATCTGCTCCTGCTAACTCGCACATTTTTTCTATAGTTAATTTGTCTGCAACCTGAAAATCTCTTGCAGCCAGAAGTTGTTGTAACTTAGTATAGTCAATTCCTTGGTCTGATTCGAGGGGAATAATTCCTGTAGGGAATTTAGCTTGCAAAAACTCCTGTGCAGTAGATGATTGGGAAGTATACAAAACTTGGTAAGCTTTACCGTCAACCCAAGTCATTGGTGCTTTGCTGCGCTGCACTAAAAATTCCATTAACACATCTAACCCTGGATTTCCAAGGGAAGCTAGTTGCTGAATCATTTCTTGTTGGGTTTTTTCAGACCCAGCGACTAACTGGCTACGGAGGGAGTCGATGTCATTAGGATTACTTGATACAATCATTGGGTCTGTCATGACATTAATTGTGGAATACGGTCAATTTAATAACAATCAATTATCAAGCTCCATTTTTATAATGTTGTGAAAATTGATAGCGAGAATAGTGTAATTGTAATCGCTCTCAAATCCCACTTTCGTCATGCTGGCGAGAAAAATGGTATAACTTTGAAGTAAATTTACTAGCTTTTGTCCTTTATTTGTCCTTTAGCTAAATTAGATTTAAGTTGGCTGCTAGCACACTTGAATGCCAGTGATGGAGTATGCCAAGGGCAGGGATATAGCTGTTCTGTTACTTGATGTGTCTTTTATTTGTACATAATTCATACATAAAGTTTATAATCAATGTTTCTCCTATGTTTTATCAACTATTGTTAGTATTTTGCTATATATTAAAAGAGTACACTAATTGAGCGTACATTTGAGAGTGGCATAGGTTATTTGTCAATTTTTGACTAACTATAATGTTCGTGAAAATTTATGCTTTCTTATTGCCCAAAAGCCAATATATGTAGCTGATTTGGATAAGATAGTCCGACTATATTTAGAGGGATGATAGTCATTATTGTGACTACAAATAATAGTAGCCATTTGACTTAATTCGATCTAAAAAATTGAATCTTCCATGCTTCGATATTCAGGGAAAATCTGCGCTTCATATACTTTATAAAAACAATCAACAGCAATATTTGGTAGCTTGCTAGCAAAGAATAATTTGCCGCAATTGCATTAAAAACTAAAGGCAAAAATTTTTGCCTTTATTGTAGCCGTCAGGAGTGTACAATGTACGAAAAAATTACCCCCCCCACGACCGGAGAGAAAATTACTTTCAAGAACGGCGAACCGAATATTCCTGACAATCCTATTATCCCGTTTATTCGCGGAGATGGTACTGGTGTTGATATTTGGCCCGCAACTCAGAAGGTATTGGATGCGGCTGTAGAGACAGCTTACCAAGGTAAACGAAAAATCAGCTGGTTTAAAGTTTATGCTGGGGATGAAGCTTGCGATTTATATGGCACATATGAGTATTTACCCCAGGATACTCTGGATGCGATTAAAGATTATGGTGTAGCCATCAAAGGACCCCTAACAACGCCTATTGGTGGTGGAATTCGTTCTTTGAATGTAGCACTCAGGCAAATTTTCGAGCTTTATGCTTGTGTCCGTCCCTGTCGATATTATCCAGGTACTCCTTCACCTCATAAAAGTCCTGAAAAACTAGATGTAATTGTTTATCGGGAAAATACAGAAGATATTTACTTGGGTATTGAATGGAAACAGGGTAGCAAAATTGCTAAACGCTTAATTGAAACCCTTAATCAAGATTTAATTCCAGGAACTCCAGAACATGGAAACAAGCAAATTCCCCTGGATGCGGGTATTGGAATTAAACCTATTAGTAAAAATGGTTCCCAACGTTTAGTTCGTCGCGCGATGAAGCACGCTTTAGGGTTGCCCAAGCATAAACAAATGGTAACTTTGGTGCATAAAGGAAATATCATGAAGTATACCGAAGGTGCTTTCCGAGACTGGGGTTACGAACTAGTGACCACAGAGTTTCGCGAAGAATGTATTACTGAAAGGGAATCTTGGATTGTAAGCAATAAGGAAAATAAATCTGATATTACCTCAGAAGAAAATGCCAGAATGATAGATCCTGGTTTTGATGGGTTGACCCCGGAAAAACAAGCGGAAATTGTTAAAGAAGTAGAAACAGTTCTCAAATCAATTTGGGATAGTCATGGTGACGGTAAATGGAAAGATAAAATTATGGTCAATGACCGAATTGCCGATAGTATTTTCCAACAAATCCAGACTCGTCCCGATGAATACTCAATTTTGGCGACCATGAACTTAAATGGTGATTACCTCTCAGATGCTGCTGCTGCTATTGTTGGTGGTTTGGGGATGGGACCTGGTGCAAACATCGGGGACTCCGCAGCTATCTTTGAAGCTACACACGGTACTGCACCCAAGCACGCTGGTTTGGATAGAATCAACCCCGGTTCGGTGATATTATCAGGTGTAATGATGCTGGAATTTATGGGATGGCAAGAAGCCGCAGACCTGATTAAAAAAGGAATTGGTGAAGCGATCGCGTCTGGAAAAGTAACTTACGATTTAGCGCGTTTAATGGAACCAAAGGTAGAAGCATTAAAGTGTTCTGAGTTTGCTGATGCAATAATTAAGCATTTTAGTTAGGTATAAACTTTAAATATAAACGGAATCTTTTTCCTAGACCTAGTATTGCTAGGTCTGGGAAATTTATATAAAAATTTAGTTTTACCTATGGTTATATCCCGTGGTTTTCATAACTATCAAGAACTTGAAAAACTAGCAAAACAATACTCACAGCTAGATATTTCATCTGTGGAAGCTTGTCTTTACTTCCTAGATACTACTGCTGAAGTTTACCAAGCATTTGATTCTCATTTCGCTCGACATGGTTTATCCATGGGCAAATTTACTATATTGATGCAGCTATTTGTCGCATCGAAATCTGGGTTAACTCCATCCGATTTTGCAGAACGTTCTGGAGTCACTCGTGCTACAGTCACAGGTCTTTTGGACGGATTAGAAAAAGAAGAATTAGTTAAACGTAAACCTTACCCAGAAGATAGGCGAAGATTAACCATAGTTCTGACACAAAAGGGTCGAAAGCTAATATCTGAGATGTTACCAGACCACTTCTGCCGCACTACAAGCATGATGTCTCATCTCACTGATGATGAGAAGAAAATGTTTATTAAGTTACTAACTAAACTTCGCACCGGGACTTCTGCTATGAGGGACGCATAAATTAGGTTTTTTTGCTATGTAAAGGTATATTTACAATCATTTTTTTATAATGTAGTTAGGTACCTAACTATTAAGTGCCTAATAACATATAAATAAAAGTAAAATGAAAAAACTGAATGTAAAGCAAAAGCAATGGCTGATATCCACTCACGTTGTCTTCGCTGGAACTTGGTTCGGTACAGCTTTATGTATGATTGCTATTTCCTTGATGAAGAGCGATATAGCTAGTGGAGATGAACTTTACGCTTTAAACGCTGTAATGAAGATGTTGGATGATTTCGTGATTATTCCGTCAGCAAGTTTGTCTTTACTTAGTGGCGCTTTACTTTGCTGGCTAACGATTTGGGGATTCTTCAAGCATTATTGGGTTGTTACTAAATGGGTTGCAACTGTAACTTTGATTGTGGTTGGTACAATTTGGCTTGAACCTTGGACAAATGCTATGACCTCTATTTCAGCAGAACAAAGGTTGCTAGCTCTTCAAAATCCTTTGTATGTGTTTGATGGTAAAGCAGTTCTAATTGGTGCGATCGCTCAAACTTCTTCTTTATTAGTTGTAATTATTATTTCCTTTCTCAAACCTTGGGGTAAACGAGAAATTAAACCCAATCAAACAAAATAGTTGCACCAAGTTAAAAAATCCTTTCCTGTATCTCAGGAAAGGATTTTTTAGGTATAAAAACTAATAATTTTCAATTGAATTTTACAGCAATTACACCATACCGCCAGCCGCTTGAAAGCGAGCGCGGGCACGCTTATATCCTTGACTTGCTTGAATTTGAGCCTGTTTATCTTCTGGGTTAACGCTATTTAAGCGATTTTGTGCCTCAGTAAAATTAGTGCGTGCTTCTTCAAGGTTGATAGAGTCACCACGTTCAGCACCATTAACTAAAATAGTAACTTCATCTTCCTCAACTTCAGCAAAGCCACCCATCAATGCGATCGCAATCCAATCTTGACTTTGACTAGAACGTACTCGCATTACTCCGGTATCTAAAGCACTAAGAAGAGGTGCGTGTCCGCTCAAAATACCTAGCTGACCAGTAGTACTAGGTAAAATTACTTCTTTAGCAGAATCATCCCAGACAGTTTTGTCTGGGGAAAGTACGCGAACAGTTAATGTCATTTGTCTTTATCGTTTGTCGATTTTCCGGTTGCTTTGAGATTATAGAAAAATTTCTTCAACTATAAGCGAACCTAATGATTTATGAATTAGCTTTTAGCTTTTGGCTTTTAGTTCTAAGAGAAAACCAGCTACTTAGTTTTTACAATTAGTTGGTTTCTAATCTCCATTTGCCTATTTCTTAAGCTAACAGCTAGCAACTAACAACTAATAACTAACAACTAACAACTAACAACTAACTTTCAGTTGTCAGCTATTCAATGAACGCTGACAACCGAAATTATTTTAGTGACTAACTACCAGCTTTTAGCTTTTCACCCTTAGCCTTAGCTTCGTTGATATCGCCAACTAGATAGAAAGCTTGCTCTGGTAAATCATCTAATTCACCAGATAAAATCATCTTAAAGCCTTTAATAGTTTCTTCCAGCTTCACATACTTACCAGGTGCACCAGTGAATACTTCTGCTACGAAGAAAGGTTGAGACAAGAAACGCTCAATTTTACGAGCTCTTGCAACTGTTAGACGGTCTTCTTCAGACAATTCATCTAAACCAAGAATCGCAATAATATCTTGCAGTTCCTTATAACGCTGAAGAGTAGACTGAACAGCACGGGCTGTGTCGTAATGGTCTTGACCTACAATGTTAGGCTGCAACATAGTAGAAGCAGAACCTAATGGATCTACAGCAGGATAAATTCCTTTAGCTGCCAAACCACGAGATAGTACTGTGGTTCCGTCCAAGTGAGCAAAAGTAGTTGCAGGTGCGGGGTCTGTTAAGTCATCTGCAGGTACATATACTGCCTGAATAGAAGTAATAGAACCTTCGTTAGTAGAGGTAATGCGTTCTTGCAAAGCACCTACATCAGTACCCAAAGTAGGCTGATATCCTACCGCAGAAGGCATACGTCCCAAAAGCGCAGATACTTCTGAACCTGCTTGTACAAAACGGAAAATGTTGTCAACAAACAGTAGCTGAAAAGATCCTTTCTAGCCACTACACGGTACACTGAAAAGATCCTTCCTAGTGACTACACGGTACAATGAAAAGATCCTTCGTAGCC
>JBCCDM010000284.1:0-8564 GCA_039030795.1 Cyanobacteria bacterium P01_A01_bin.84 | reverse complement strand
CTTTAGCTATGATTTCAATCAGTACATCTTAAATTAGTAAATTAAATTAAATATATAGCTATTAAACAATTAAAAATTTTTATTTAATTTTGAAGGGGGTTGCATATGCTTGAGGAATACTCATCTTTAAATAGTAAATTTAATCAAATACCTAAACTTACGAGTGAAATCATTTTTGCAATTGATGATAGTCCTGCAAATTTAGAATATTTACGAATATCTCTTAGTAATGAAGGATATGAAGTATTAACGGAGAAAGAAGCAAGTTTAGGCTTTGAAAAAATTAAGAATTACCAACCAGATTTGGTTTTATTAGATGTGATGATGCCAAAAATGGATGGATTTGAAATTTGTAAACAGTTAAAAACAGATATATCTACTAAAGATATTCCTGTAATATTCATGACAGCTCTTTCTGACACAGAAGAAAAGGTTAGAGGGTTGAGTTTAGGAGCAGTAGACTATATTACAAAACCATTTCAGTTATTAGAGATATTAGCTAGAATTCAAGTTCAATTGAAATTAAGAAAATTAAATGTAGAATTAGCGCAGCAAAAGCAACAACTAGAAGAAAGAGTAAGGGAAAGAACATCTGAGCTATTTTCAGCTTTAGAAGAACTTAAACAGACTCAGCTACAGCTAATTCAAAGTGAAAAAGCATCCTCTTTGGGACAGATAGTAGCTGGTATCTCTCATGAAGTGAATAATCCTGTAGGATTAATTTCAACTAATCTTTATTATGCTAATCAGTATGCCCAAGACTTGATTAAACTAATGAGGATGTATCAATTTCAATTTCCTAATATAGATTCTGATACTGAAAAGCAGGTCAAGGAAATGGATTTGGAACACGTACTACAAGATTTACCAAAACTACTTTCCTCAATGAAGTTAGGAACTGATAACATCAGAAGTATAATGCAGTCATTACAAAATTTTTCACGTTCTGATGGTACGGAGAAAAAATCTATTGATATTCATGAGGGTTTAGAGACTACTTTAATGATTTTACAATATCGTCTTAAGTCTCAAGCAAAACGTCCGCCGATAACTATTATAAAAGAGTATGGTAATTTACCTAAAGTTGATTGTTATCCTGGTCAAATAAACCAAGTATTTATGAATTTACTAGTATTCATAATTGAACATTTAGAATATTCTTATAATAAAAGTATTAATTCTACGGCAAATCCTTTAGTGAAAGAGCAAGAGACTAATTTAAAAATTGTTATAAATACTAATGTAGATAAAGAAAAAGTAATAATTAATATTGCAGATAATGGAGATCAGATATCAGAAGAGTTTGAAGATAATTTTTTTCAAAGTTTTATTCCAAGCAATTATAAAGACAAACAAAATATATTAGGTATTTCTATTAGTAATCAAATTATTACAGATAATCATGATGGAAATTTAGAGTACTATTTTAATACTGATAAAGGTGCAGAATTTTTTATTCACATTCCTCTTTAGAAAATAAATAGGGCTTGCTGAATAACTGGAGTTTAGGCTAGTTCCTGGTACGAAACTCCCGAACCGCACGCTCACAATATATATTTTCTTTGGGCAATCCAATCTTCTATTGCCTGCCAGTACAACCTTAATAAATTTGAAATTTTTCTGACTCGTATCAAAGCGATTATAGAGCAAACTGTTAGACGAGTTTTAAATCAAGAAAAAGTGCTAGCATCTGAAAAATTGTCAGTATATTTGAACCCCATACAGACATAATCTGTCAAGCAAAAGTGAATATTAATGTAGAGTTTGGTCATAAAGTATAGTTAGATGAAGTTGATGGTGGTATCATCAGTAACTATCGAATTCTACAGGGAAATTCTCACGATACTCAACAGTTAATTCCCAGTCTTGAGCAATATATTGAAAATTTTGGTTATCTACCGAAAGTATTGACTACAGATAGAAGTGTTTACTCTCAAACAAATGAAAATTATACTGCTGTTTTAGGAGTAAAAGAAATAATTTCACCGGCGAAGTGGTCATCGAAGTAAATAAAGAATTGAACATGAAAGAAAAAGAAATTTTAAAAAAGCTCGTTGCTGGCACAATGGAGTAGAAGTACGTATTAGTTTTTCAAGCGTTGCTTTGGGTTGTAATGCTGTCTATATCGAGGTTGTGAAGGTTTATCACATTGGGTTGGTTGGGGAATTATTGCTCATAATTTAACTATTATTAATCGAGTTTCTACCAAAAATGAAATCAATTAATTCATTGATTTTTCCAATTTTTGATATTCATAACTATTGAAATTTAATCCTAAAAATATTGCTGAAACATCCAAATATTAGTTATTAATCAAGTTTGATTTAAACTTCATGTAAAATATTTTATGGAAGATATGCCCAGCGTCGTCCCCTTTGAGGCGTATCACCTCCGGCATCTAGCTCCGCTAATCACCAATTTTATAATAGTTTAATTGTATAAAATAGAACTATTTTATACAATTAAATATAGATGAACGGCGTTGTGGTAGAGAATAGAGGATTGGATTGTTCAAAGAAAATGTATATTTTGAGGTTGTGGTGAGGGAGTTTCGCACCGGGAACTAGTCTAAACTCCAGTACCTAAAGATAGAAATTTCCGAATAAACTCGGTTGGTATGTGTATATTTTTTGGTTTAGATTAGCTCTGTGCAAATAGGTCTTAAAGAGAAACTTGACAATTGCTATTGCTTACAAAGTTTTTAGCTCAATCTTGGTTTCATTCTTTTCTCGAGATGGCTAATTACTATAAGAACAATAAGTAATAGCTACATTAAAAGTTTCTGTTGCGACCCATAAAAGCGTAGAGAAAATTTATTACCCATGCCAGATATGCAAATCTCTGCCATTATCTGTACCCACAATCGGGACAATTATTTAGGCGCTGCTATAGATAGCCTGCTGGAGCAAGATTATGCTAATGGCTTTGAAGTAGTAGTAGTTGATAATGCATCAAGCGATCGCACTCGTGCTGTTGTCGAGGAAAGGCTGACAAATCCTCGTTTGAAATATATCTATGAATCAACTGTTGGTTTATCTGTTGCCCGTAATACTGGCGCTCAGAATGCTAGCGGTGCTATTTTAGCATACTTAGATGATGATGCTGTCGCAAGCAAGACTTGGTTACAAACTTTGTATTCTGCCTTTCAAGACAATCCTCAACTAGCGATCGCTGGTGGTAAAGTCACTTTGCTTTGGCAAAAAGGGGTACAACCTCCTAAATGGCTATCATCGGGCTTAGCTGGCAATCTAGGAGCATACGATTTAGGGGATAGCCTAGTATATATTGAAAATCCAGGTTTAACCCCCAGGGGACTCAACTATTCTATTCGTCGTAGCTTTCTGAACGAAATTGGTGGATTCGACACTAATCTTGGTCGGGTCGGCAAAAATTTATTATCTAACGAAGAATTACAAATGACTGAGCTAGCTTTAGAAAAAGGTTGGCAAGTTGCCTATGTCCCTGATGCTACAGTAGCCCACAATGTATCTCCCGAACGTCTTCAACCTGCTTGGTTTTTCCAAAGAGGTTGGTGGCAGGGAATCAGCGAATGCTACCGCGAGCAACTAGCAGGTAAAGCTGGCAAGAGACAGTTATCTAAAGGTAGCGAAAGATTTATACGTGGCTTATATAAAGCATTACAGCATCTGTCAGATCCTGCGGAACGTTTTGACAAACTCGTATACGCATATGGACAAATTGGCTATTTAAATGCTGCTATTCAGGGCTTGTTATTTACATCTAATTCTGATAAAAAATAAAACAATAAATTTATATTATGTCCGCAAAAATACCTGTTTCTGTTTTAATTCCAGCTAAAAATGAGGAGGCAAATTTACCTGCTTGCTTAGAAAGTGTGAAAAGAGCTGATGAGGTTTTTGTTGTAGATTCTCAAAGTACTGATAAAAGTATTGAAATCTCTGAAGCCTACGGAGCAGAAGTTGTCCAATTTAACTTTAACGGACGCTGGCCCAAAAAGAAAAATTGGTCTTTAGAGAATCTTTCTTTTCGTAATGAATGGGTATTAATTGTTGATTGTGATGAACGCATTACTCCAGAACTATGGGATGAAATTGCTGAAGCAATAAAAAGTCCCGGGTACAGCGGTTATTACTTGAATCGTCGTGTATTTTTCATGGGCAAATGGATTCGTCATGGCGGTAAATACCCTGATTGGAATTTACGCTTGTTTAAACACAAAGTGGGTCGTTATGAAAATCTAAATACAGAAGATATTCGCAATACCGGTGACAATGAAGTTCATGAACACGTGGTTTTACCAGGTCAAGTCGGCTATCTAAAAAACGATATGCTTCACGAAGACTTCCGTGACCTTTATCATTGGTTAGCCAGACACAATCGTTACTCTAATTGGGAAGCTCGTGTCTATTACAACATACTTACAGGCAATGATGATAGCGGCACTATTGGCGCAAACTTATTTGGTGACGATGTCCAAAGGAAGCGTTTCCTAAAGAAAATTTGGGTAAGATTGCCCTTCAAACCCTTTCTCAGATTTATCTTGTTCTACATCATTCAGCGTGGTTTCTTAGACGGTAAAGCAGGATATATTTATGCTCGTCTGCTGAGTCAGTATGAATATCAAATAGGTGTAAAACTTTACGAATTAAGTAGTTGTGGGGGTCAATTAAACACCCAGAACAAATCTCAACCAGTAAAGCCTTCTTTGGTTGGATAAGCTGGTTAATTTCTCTTTAATTTCTCTATTATAAGACTTTCTTCATATTTCAGAATCAGAGTTTCTGTACTTTGTTTACCAGGCTGAGCCTGGTAAACAGTTTTTCGCGGATTCAGAAATTTTGCCTCTCAGGTTATTCCTAGAGATAATGATTAGAAAAATTATTAGAACAATTATTAGAATAATATAAATGCTTGAAATTACTGAAACAACAGCATTAGATAATACTAAATCATTTGTAGATTTAAGTAAATATAATCAGTCTTGGTATGATAGGGGTCGCTCGAGTTGGTTTGTACTATTGTGGTGGTTTGTACAAGCCGTTATCTTTCCTTTAACTCTACATAACATGAGTAGTTTACGCTGTAACATTCTAAGACTTTTTGGCGCTCGTATTGGTAAAGATGTGTTAATCCGTCCCACAGCTCGTTTTACCTATCCTTGGAAAATATCTATTGGTGACTACAGTTGGATTGGCGATGATGTAGTTTTATACAGCTTAGACCAAATCAATATCGGCAATCACTGTGTAGTTTCTCAAAAAAGCTACCTATGTACTGGTAGTCATGATATTCGCGATCGCGCTTTTGGATTAAAGACAGCAGCTATTAATATCGAAGATGGTGTATGGATCGCTAGTGATTGTTTTATCTCTCCTGGTGTAGAAATTGGTTCCAATGCAGTAATTGGAGCGCGTAGCAGCGTTACAAGTGATATACCTGATGCAAAGGTGTGCTGGGGTACACCTTGTCGTCCTCGTTATGATAGAGAAATGAATTGATTAGTTTTTATAAGATGAATGCTGAAAAACCCGCGACCTCTTAGTCCAGGGATGAAAGCTAATCAAAAATAAAACCTCACCATAAAATGGTGAGGTTTTTGTGATTAATTAGCTCAACCCTTATATGATTCGGGTAAGAAAATACCAGAAATTTCCTTCCTCTTAATATCGAATACGCGGGTCAATATAAGCGTTTAAAATATCAATTAAAATACTTGCACCCACAACTATGGAACCAAAAAATACCATAATGCCTTGTACTGTAGGATAATCCCGTTCAATAATCCCCTCATAAAGTCGATTTGCTAATCCGGGCCATGAAAATGTTACTTCGGTTAACACTGCTCCACCAAGTAAAGAAGCAAATGTTAAACCTAAGACGGTAACAACTGGAATTAAAGCATTTTTTAAAGCATGGGAAAACAAAATTTTCTTTTCTGGTATACCTCTAGCCCTTGCTGCTTCTACATAATCTGATGCCATAGTCCGTTTGAGATTAACCCGGACTATACGCTCAAATATACCGCTTAGTAATAGTCCTAATGTAAAACTAGGTAGTATTAAATATTGAAGAGAAGTAAAAAACTGAGTTAGGTTTCCACTTAGTAAACTATCGATGGTGTATAAACCAGTAAATCCTTCTGGAGATGTCATAGTCGCTGGAAAGCGTGTTCCAAAAGGAAACCAGCCTAATGCAACAGCGAATAATAATTGCAGTACCATTCCTGCCCAAAACATTGGTAAAGAATAAGTAATAATACCGAATAATCTACCGCTAACATCTATGGAAGTACCAGGACGTGAAGCTGAAAGCATTCCCAGACTAATACCAATAAGCAAGGCAATAATAATTGCAAATACAGCAATTTCAGCAGTTGCAGGGAAATATTGTCCAATAATACCTGTTACCGATTGTCCCCGACTAGATATGGATGTACCTAAGTCAAAACGTAGTAAACCACCGATATAAATTAGGTATTGCAGCCACAAAGGTTTATCTAGACCTAACTGAATCCTAAGTTCTGCTTTGGCACTTTCTGGTGCCCGGGCACCTAATATCGCGTCTGCCGGGTCTCCTGGTGTGGCTCGTAATAAAAGAAATACAATCGTAACAATTGTTAATAATTGGAGTGGTGCTAATAGTAATCGGGAAGTTATGTAATATCCTAAAGCGGTAGAACGAGACATAGTTTATTTGGTTTTATTTGAAATTTGAGAATACCTTTTTGTGTGTTTATGTCGCTGTCGATTATGGAGAATTGAGTACAAAGTTCAGTAAATATTAAGATACTCTTTTAATGTCCCTATAAATTAAATTCTGGGTTGCATCTAATTTCACACCCGCAATTCCATTTTGAGCAAATATATAGTCTTTACTTTGCCATAAAGGAATGTAGGGTACTTGCTCAACTAATATTTTTTGAATTCGACTGAATATCTGTTTTCGCTGTTGTGAATCTTGTACTTTACGCTCTTGAGCAATTAAGTTATTCATAATTTGGCTGTAGAAAAAAGAGCCTTGATTTTGACTACCTCCGTCTTCACAGCCTTTTTCTGGGGAACCTTTCTGACAAGCTAAAAATGGTTGAATATAATTATCCGGATCGATAAAATCTGGATACCAATCTAATAAGAATATAGGGTATAAACCTTTTGCAATATTCTTAAATGCAGTGGTTGATTCTACAGAATTGATATCAAATTTTAGTAAGCCATCTGTAGTTTTATCTGCTAAAGCTTTTAATACTAATGCCGTTAATTTTCTTGTAGAAGAACTAGAAGGATACCAAACTTCAACTTTTGCTGGATTCTCTTTACTAAAACCAGCTTGTTGTAATAAACGTTTGGCTTTTTCTACATTACCATTACCATATTTTTGCTCAAATACAGGCTCATAAACCTTGAATGTTGTCGGTATTAAACTATATACAGGTTCAGCTTGTCCGTAAAGTACCCGCTCAAAAATTCTCGGACGATCCACCATTGCTGCGATCGCTTGTCTAACTTCTAAAATATCTAAGGGTTTCTGATTGCGATTCAGTGCCATATAGCTAACAACGTTACCCTTATTAGGAATTACTTGCCATTTGCCCTTTTTTGCACTTTCTTCCAAATTACGTATCTGGTCTGGATCTAGACCTGTGTAAGTCATATCTATCGCTTGTTTGCGAAATGCATTATACAAATTCACACCACTACTTAAAATTTGTACATTAATTCCTTTGTTTGCTGGTTTTTTTCCCCAATATTTATCAAATACATCAAATCGCAAAGAATCAGAACCAAATTTGGCTAACTTATAAGGACCAGTACCGACAAAAATATTTGGTTGAAATTTTCCTTCTCCTAACTCGTAAGCTTTAGGAGAAACTGCACAAACTCCAGAAAATGCAAGCAATGATGGGAAAGCTGCAAAAGGTTGCTTGAGTTGAATTGTTAATTCATATTCCCCGCTAGCTTTCACTGATTTTACCGAGTCACCCAATAAAAAAGATGGCTTACCTTTATTTTCAATGAAGCGACGAATACTAAAAGCCATAGCTTCAGCATTAAACGGAGTTCCATCATGAAATAATACACCTTGACGAATAGGAATCGTGTAAGTCAGACCATCATCACTTACCTTAGGTAATGCGATCGCGAGTTGTGGAGTAACTTCAGTACTTCCGGACTCATATGTATACAAGCGATCGCTCATGTTATACACCAAAGAAAGTGATGATAACTCATAAGCATCAGCGGGGTCTAAGGTGCGGGGTTTTGATTTCGTACCAATTGTAATCCGCTCTGATGAAAGGATTACATCTCCAGAGTTATTAGTACAACTGGAAATCAATAAAAGACATACACACAAAAGACATATAAATAGAGATTTTACTCGACTCCATTGACTTACTCTGAAAAGAAACCGAGACATAGTTTTAAGCTGTTTAAACTCAATGGTGAGATATTTTACTATACCTTTGATGAAATTCTTTATAAACTTTTTTTCAAATTTATAGTTATTTATATTTTTCTGTTATATCAAAATTTTATAGTTAATTTATTTGAGATGAGGTGATACTTACATTTGTCTTAACTGAT
>JBCCDM010000283.1:0-8634 GCA_039030795.1 Cyanobacteria bacterium P01_A01_bin.84 | reverse complement strand
CTCAAAACCTCACCCCCAACCCCTCTCCTTATCAAGGAGAGGGGAGATAAAGCACACTTTTATTGAGGTGAGTTAATTGCTTTACCTCAGTAGCTTAATAAATGCTATACCAGTTTATTGCGTTTTCCTATAATACAATCAATATGAATTATGTGATAATAGCCTGCAATTTATATTGTTCTAATTCTGCTGTTAATAGCTGTACTTTATTTTCTAGATAAATATTCTTTTCTCTAAGTATTTGCAATTCGTCTTTTTCATTTAAAGCTGTACTGATAGCTTTTTTACGATTTTCTAATGAAAACCATTTTTGATATACTTTTGTATGCATTTCTATGGAATGACCTAAATTATCTGCTGCTGCTTTAAGGGGTAGTCCTTGTAAGTGCGCTCTAATAGCACAAGCATGACGTAAATCGTAAGGTTTGAATTCTAATCCTATTCTTTTGAACCATTGAGAATTTTTATCTACTATAATCGTTAATTGTGAAGAGGTTTTAATTTTATCAGTTCTAAGTTTGAGTAATTCTAGTGAATTTTGATTTTTTAAATCGAATAGTTCAATCCATTCTGGGATAAAAGGTAATACTTCTCTCGCTCCCGTTTTGTTATCATTATGAACTTTCCAAGTATTATCAATGTTATCTGTACTCAAAAACCAATCAATATTGGGTTGATTAAATACCTCTCTAGGACGTAACCCATAGGTGGCTATTAAACCGTAGGCTAATTTATATATTAAATAAGTATGACCATAAGGATTTTTTTTATGTCTATTTAATTCGCGATATTGTTCAAAGGCATTAAATCCATCAATAATTAGTTTATCTTGAGGAATTTCTCTCTTTTTTACTTTAATTGGAAGCTTAAGTGTTTTAAAATCAATATCTATTTCTAAATATTTACAAATAATGCTAGCGACTTTGATGGCTTGAAATCTTTTACTACTCGAATCAACTTTTTTAAGAGAAATTTCTATATTGCTCTTATTTACAGCTAAATCAGGTAAAAATTCTCTTTTAAAAACTTTTTTATATTCAGTTAAAGTATGTTCGCTCTTAATATCTCTTTTTCTAGATTGAAAAAAAATATATTCAAATTTATCGTATATTTCCCTAAAAGTAATGTCTACTTTCTGAGCAGCTTTACATCCTAAATATTTATCATTCCACTCAAAACATTTTCTTGAAATTAATCTACTTAATTCATAAGCTTCTTCTTCTGCTGTTTTTAATCCATCTAAGTTTGCTGGGATATTAAGGGATATTTGATACTGTTTTGTTTGTCTACCTTTTGGATTTGTATCTCCCGGTTTCAAAGGTAATGTAGCTCGTAACTGAATTGCATTACCTTTCATCGTCAGCGAAACCCTGGCTTTTATTTCCTTAAGTCGTAAATTCGCTTCTGTTAATTTCTCTTCTATCTTCATTCTGATATGTGCTTCTTGCTCTTTGACTGCTTTATTTATGCCTAAATAGCTACCGTCTGTTGTTGCTGATGATTCAAAATCTTTAAATACTTCTTGGTAGATGTCTGCTTTCATTTCAAATTCCCTATATATTCCCTAAAAAATGTTTCAGGCAAACAATGTTTATAACTTACATTGTCTGCTAAATAACACTTTATAGCTTTTTAGGGAATCTAATTAATAAGAAACATATGATGAACCCAAACGAATAAACCCACAAAGCAAATTGCCAAACTAGAATAAACAATAATTTTGTATCCGAAGATTGGCTTTCGTGCGTGAACGGGAATTACATCGGAAAGTATTCCGAAAATTGGCAAAATCATTAAGTAAACCGCTGGATGAGAGTAAAACCAGAATAAATGCTGGTAAATAACTACATTTCCACCCGCATCCGGTTTAAAAAACGAAGTTCCAAAATTAATATCAAACAATAAAAGAACCAAACCAGCAGCTAACACTGGTGTAGAAACAAGTGCTAATAATGAAGTAGCCAAAATTGCCCAGCAAAATAAAGGTAATTCATCCCACTTCATCGAAGGTACTTTCATCTTCCAGATAGTAACAACGAAGTTCAACGAACCTAGAATAGAAGAAGTACCAACTAGAACAATGGCGAGAATCCACATACTCTGAGCAGTATTCGCCGTTACCAAACTTAAAGGTGGATAAGCTGTCCACCCAGATTGAGAACCACCGAAATAAAAGCTACCCATAACCAAAGCACCCGCAGGTGGGTTTAGCCAAAAAGCTATAGCATTCAGCTTGGGAAAAGCCATATCCCTAGCACCAATCATTAATGGTACTAAATAGTTACCAAAGCCACCTATTGCACTGGGAACTATCCAGAGAAATATATAGTTTACTATGTGCCGTGATGAAATATTGCGCTATTGAATGGTTAAAATTAAGCACTCGTTTATTTGAAACATAATTATTGATTCAAGCACGAAATAAACGTAACCGAGAATTAAAATCTGATAGCTCGCGTAAATTTACTTCGCTTCAACAGCCTGAACGCGGCGATTAGGATAATGTGAAATATGATTCAGCTTGGGATGATGGGAGCGCATTTCTTAAAGAAAAAGCGGATAGATAAGCTCTATCCGTCCGTTATAAACAGAAATTTTGACATTAAACAGTAAATTTAATTAAGTCGCTACAACAGAACCATGCAAACAGCAATCAAAATCCTACTGAGACGAGCTAAACAGTATCAGGCTGAACTAGAAGCTCGTGGAACCACCCTAGAAGCTGAAACTGAGCGATTACGTAAAGCTGGTTTACTGCTAATCAAGCAATCAAACCAATAGCACAGCGGTTAATTTACCCTTATCGCACCAAACGACCTCAACCAAGTCACGGTAAATAGCGTTACGTTCCGATGCCGACAGTCCCACCCAAAAATCAGGGTGGGATACCATTTCCAATAATTGTTTTTTCTCTTCAGACCGGACTGTCTTAATTTCTTCCGTCTCAATCAACAACTGTAATCGCGTTCGTTTACGCTCAATAACCTCAACTAAATCGGGGTCGTCAATTGCTTCTAACATTTTGATGGATTGGCGTAGTTCCAAGATTTCCGGGTTAATCTCTTTCATATCGGGGACGTACACCCCTATTGCTTCAGCCCGTGCGGATATTTCTAGCTGTACGGCGCTTTCTGCCTTCTCAATGGTTAATCCATAGCCGCGAGTATATTCGGGTTTACAGCGTCCGTTCTTATTTCGAGCATTGCGACAAACCAATAACCTATTGCTATATTCCCCATCGTTTCGTTTATAACCACAACGCTGAGACATTGACCCACCGCAATGCTTACACTTTGCGATGCCACTAAGGGGATTAATTAAAACGGATGGGTCGTAGGTTCGCTTACCCGCTAAATTGTTGTCAAAAATTGATTTAATCTGCTGCCATTCATCATCAATAATAAGTGGTTCATGTTCTCCATCAACTATTAACAACGGTGCTGTACGACCAAAGGACAAGTATTGTATTTGTCCTCGTAACATAGCATTACTTAGCCATCTTTTTAACCCTGTCGTTGAGGATGGTGCTTTAAGGTGTACTTTTCCGAAATAACTGGCAGGATGCATATAAAACCTTGTCTTAAATGCTTCAAGCGTTGCCCCCAAGCTACGTAGTTCCAAAAATATATCAACTAATGCCCGCGCTACCTGAAAATAACTCAACTTGCTACGCGGGTATTTATCATTGTTTGGTCGTATTTTTCCATCTATCATTACGTATCCGAATATCGGTTTGTACGGCTCCTTCCGCTCTCTGTGCCGTCGATGCCCATTAATTGCATGACTGCGAATCCTGTCGCGCACCTGTGCAGCCAACGCAGCTTTGACTCTCCCGGTAAACAAACCATCTGGGGAATTTAAATCTAGTTGACCATCTTCCAAAAATCTTACTTGTACCCCGAATTGGGTAAAAACTTCTCGTGCTTGTTCCCACTGCAACGGACTGCGAGTTAATCGGTCAAAGTTGGGGATAACAACCGTTGCGACTTGCCCAGACTTTACTAAACTCATTACAGAATTAAATCCCTCTCTAGCATCCGATATCCCAGACTCAACGTCAAAGTAAATCAAACTCTCAGGAATACCAAACCGAACCAAATTTTCTATATACCTTTCTAGCGCGTGACCTTCCTCAAACTGCTTATTGCTTGATACCCGACAATACCCGACAATTAATTTACCCATGTCTTGAATGACATACACAGTAAGGCAATCGTACCACGGTACTATCAAAATTACATTAAAATCATGATGGTGCCATGATTGGTCAGAAAAGCATTATACAGATTGGGGTCGAGTAAATCTGCATCCGGTGTAGCCAATTCAGCACGCATGGCTACAGCCATCAATCCACCAATCAGATAGAAAACAAATGCTGTTACTAGGTATTGGATACCAATTACTTTGTGGTCTACATTGAAGGTGAAATAGTGATACCATTTCCATGCTTCAGGATGAGCATGAGCAGCTACTTCACCTGTAGATTCCGTATTTTGTGGATGTTGTAATTGAGTCATTCGATTTTGGATTTTGGATTTTGGATTTTCTTGAGGAGTTAGGAGTTAGGAGTTAGGAATTAAGAGTTAGTGGAATTACTTGTAGTGGGAGCATCTTGCTCCGTGGTTGTTTCCAAGAACCAATTCCCAATGAATAATTACTAATGATTAATTACCAATTCCTAATTCCCAATAACCAATCCTCTACTTATCTCTGAATCTGACTCAGAGTTGCTGAGCTAATATTCATATCCGCATCGTAAGCAGCTAGATATTGAGATGGTGTTAATTCTGCGGGATTAACTGCTACGGTTTCTAAAGAATCTTGTTGTGCAATCCGGTTCTCTTGTAACCAGCTTTCGTACTCTTCAGGGGTGTGGACAATGACTCGGGTTCGCATGGAACCATGATAACCACCACATAATTCGGTACAAACTACGGGATATGCTCCAGGTTTGGTCGCAACAAATCGCAATTCGGTATCCATTCCGGGGATTGCGTCTTGCTTCAAGCGAAATTGCGGTACCCAGAATGAGTGGATTACGTCTGTTGCTGCGATGTTCAGACTTACGTCAGCACCTACTGGTACGTGTAATTCTCCGGATGTAATGTTGTCTTCTGGATACTGGAATATCCAAGCAAACTGCATTCCGGTTACATTCACATTTACGTCTGCTGATTGATTTTGCTGTGTGGGTGAACCTTGGATACCAATCTTTTTATTAGCTAGAGGAGCTGTATCTTCTGATATGGTCGGAGCTTCGCTGATAGTTGCTGCAATAGCACTTCCACTATCAGAATGATTCTGAGCTTCAATTACAGGACTAGATGATGAAAATCCTCCCATCTGCTTGTATACGTCTACGCTGTAGATACCTAAAGCGAAAACTATGACTGTGGGAATAGCAGTCCAAAATATTTCTAAGGGTAGGTTTCCTTCAATTGGTGTCCCGTCTGTATCATCATCTTTAGGTTTGCGAAATTTGATTGCAAATAACAAGATAGTTCCTTCTACTATCAAGAACAAAGCAATCGCGATCGCGAACATCAAATTAAAGAATCCGTCCACCAAGGGTGCTTGTTCGGATGCTTGTACTGGTAATAGATGATGAGTTTGACTGACCCATATACCTATAATTGTGGCCAAAGCTCCAGCAACTAAGGTTAGTAATGAAGCAGGAATTTGTTGCATAGCTGCACTCTTTGTATAAAATTTCGTGTAATGCTGGAAAGTTTTGGGAAGAGAAGTTGGGGGGAAGAAAATCTACACCCTAAACTTTCCGTTTATGTGGAAAAATTGCCCTTCTTAATTAATCTCTTTAGATGGCTTGGGAGTCGTGACTTCTAAGGAGAAAATCAGAAACATTGTACTTAGTTAGCTACACCAATTTAAAACAATATACGTAAGTTTTAAGTCTATTTTGCTACGCTTTCAATATGTTTTACAACTTCAAAACTTATGCATTTGTTAACCTAAATCAAATTTTAGGATTGATTTATTGGTGTGTAAATATTGAAACATGTACGGTTAACTGGTTTTACTTAACAGAAAATACAGTATTTTTGCACAAATATTCTCTGTTTGAACAAGTTGATAGATATAAATAAATACTTTTTTACTGTCAAAAATACTAGTTACACAAAAATAATCAAACAATGTGTAATAACTTAAAGACACCTTTATTTGATATTCATTTACATCTATCTATTCCAAAGGGTTCCAAATGGAATCAGTTTTGTGATTAAACCTTTTCTAAGGTTAATTACACAATAGCTTAATTAAGCTGATTAGATTATGAATTAAAAGTTAAATTTGTCAATGGTAATTTTGATTTTTTTTTAATCATTAATCATCACTTTTGGATATTTATATTTTTCCGAGACTATACCATTTACTATTTTTTATTTGTGCGTTTGATTATATTTCATGTTCGTTAATTTGTTTCACGCGAGCTTTTTTTTAGAGTAATTATGTATGAGGTTGCGCTTAATTATCCGCAGTATAGAAGGCTGCGGGTATAACAACAAAGCCAATGTTGTAGACACCGATATCCGTAAGGGTGCAGGCTACCAATATAAACCGAGTTTATAATACTTATACAAGATGTATTTAATGATTAGGACTAAATACTTAACATTTTTGAAAAATCAAATGTAAGTTAATTATGAATTTTTCATGAAGCATATGTTAAGATAATAAATAGACGCAAAATAAATCAATTATTGATTGCGACGAAAACATTTATATTAAACGTGTTCTTACAGAACATTTTTGTTGTTGAGTCAAGCTAGTCTCTTAAGCTTTCTCGATAAACCTGCCTAAATATCATAAAAAACAGTTCATAGCTCATTACGAACAAAAAACTTTAATAACTTTATGAAAACTATAAATAATGAAGTGTGAAGTACAGGCTCGGGTTAATACTTGAAATTAACTTCCATAAAAAATTGGAAGTACATATATAGATGTGACTCATAAATTGCGGTAAGTAAAATTTTTTCTTGTCGTAAAGTGTGGTGAGTAAATTTATGAGAAAAACACATCTAGGTTGGACTTGAGCCAAACAACGCAAGAAGTGAAGTGGCAAATAGCCTTATGCCTTATACAATTTCTAACAACAGTTGTGCTGGATGTGACAAATGTCGTTTCCAGTGTCCAACGGGTGCTATCAAAATCGATAATGGTGAATATTGGATTGACCCCCATTTATGTAACAATTGCGAGGGTTATTATTCCGAACCGCAATGTGCATCTGCCTGCCCAAGTAAGTCCCCGATGCCATTACAAGTAAAAAAAGGAAGGTGCAAAATTGACGATAGAGAATTAACTAGTTCTGATTTATTTTTTAATGGTAAAAGTAATCCATTTGCATCGGGTATTCCAATATGGGAAGCTTGTAATGTGCTATCTCAAAGAACATCTTTACCTTGGATAGTCGATGAAAATAATCAAATTTTTTATAGCAAACAGATAAATCAAGGAAAAGGTAAAATCGCTTTTCATATTAATTCCTCTTCAGAAGAATGTGGATTTGCAAAAGATTTGGAAGCAATAGAAGCTCTTGATATTCGTGCTGCTTGCGTCCATCTAATTTTTGCTGCTTATGCGACTTTTGCTGAAAAACCTTGGGAAGAAGAATTTGTTATAGATGATAAGCAAATAGAGAAATATTTGGGATTAGAGAAGCGCAAGGACTTGAATAAAACTACAAAATTGGCTTTGATGAAAAGTTTAGTTTTACAAGCTTCTTCTTTAATGCTTTCTATTGATTTACCCGAGCAAGGACGTATCAAACCAATTTCCTTAGAAAAAACTAAACTTTGGGATTTACTAGGAATTCAGCATCATTTTCAACATGACGAACTTGGGTGTAAATATTTGATTGGTTTAACATTTAGAGTTCAAGCTGGAGATTGGGCTAAGTATTTCTTAAATAAAGAAGCTTGTAAAGAGCGAACAGCTTTTTATCAATATGGTAATTTACCCAAATCTTTGCTGACTACAGTCATGAGTATTTGGCAGCAGCATGAAGGTGCAGCGAGACTTATGATGTGGTTAATGTTTAAAGCCAAAATGGGTAAGCAACAGCGGATTACCATACCTACATTAATGCGGGTTGCATATGGCGATCGCAAAGTTGCTATTGCTTGTCGGAAGAGGGAAGAGCGGAAACGACTGCTACGAACCTATGAAAGTGATTTGGAAACTTTGTCACACCATGGAATGAAACCCATCTTTGACCCGGTTAGTTATCCAGAAGCAATTCAGCCATTGTGGTCGAAATTAGCAGATATTCCCGAGGACCCAGATGAAGCGATAGAATTTTGGATTAACGACGGTGACGAAGGAAGAAGATTGACCGATGTTAGTCCCCGTGGTAAATGGAAGATGTTGATGAATGCCAGAATTTTAGCATTTGAAATGTCACCAAAATGGGACCAGCCGAATTTAAAAGCAAGGAAAAAACAGCAGAGAACTAACAGCACTAACAAGAGAAGAAATATTAAAACAGCAGGTGGTTTACTTGGTGAGCAAATACGTTTAGCAAGAAAAAACCTGAGTATTTCTCAAAGGGAATTAGCAAGACTGATGGGAAAAAGTCAAAGCTGGATTCGGGATATCGAAAATGGTCGTCTG
>JBCCDM010000282.1:0-8684 GCA_039030795.1 Cyanobacteria bacterium P01_A01_bin.84 | reverse complement strand
CACCATTTATCGAAACACGGAGGCATAGCTGAGGGAGTAGTTTCTCTCATGATTGCAAGCGCTGAGAAAACCAACGTTAAATATCTACTGTATAAGCATTATAACCTATTTTGACTCTTATAATTGTTTAAGTCCCGTTAATACCAATTTAGAGAATTTATAAGTGAAATTTAAGCCCAATTCTTGCGCTGTCATATCAAAATCTTACTTTGACTTGTGATTTAGTGATGATGGAAATATTGGGTTTAGTAAATAGACATCTCCGGTAATTAAATATATGCGTCGTAAAACCCTTGTAGAGACGTTCCATGGAACGTCTCTACGTTCTTTTCCGGAGATGTCTAATAAACTTACTAGCTTGACTCTTGTTTTAATGTAGACGATATGTCACAATTGGATAATTAGCCAATAAAAATCTTTTAATGAAAGGAATACAACTTTCTTTTTTTCCAGATCAAGAAGAAAATGATTCTTGTAAGAAACAGAAAAAACCTAAATTGGGACGCTATGAACGTATTCAAAAGGAATTAGAAACAAAAGAATACGATCCTAATAAACAATTTGTTGATATCAGTTCCTCAGAAGAATTATTATTTAATTATACTTTTTTAGACCTTTTTTGTGGCGCGGGGGGAATGACACAAGGTTTATTTCAAGCAGGTTTGCAACCTTTAGCTAGTGTGGAAATAAACAAAATTGCTTCTGCAACACATAAGAGAAATTTTCCTCAATCTCACCACTTTTGCGGAGATATAGAAAAATTTGATACTATTACATGGCTTGAGAAAATCAACTCACCTGAAATACACTTAGTTGTTGGTGGTCCACCCTGTCAAGGTTTTTCTGTCGCAGGGAAACGTGACCCCAAAGACCCTAGAAATCGTTTATTTTACGAATTCATTCGCATTGTTTCAGAAGTTCGTCCTTGGTATGTTGTCATGGAAAATGTACCAGGAATTTTAACAATGCAGAAAGGAAATGTAAGAACAGCGATATCTAAAGCTTTTCAGTCAATTGGTTATGAAAATGTTTCTGTCGCAATTCTTGAATCTGCTGCATATGGTATTCCACAAATTCGACCCAGAGCAATTTTTATTGCGAACAGATTCGGAATGATTAATCCCTATCCTAAACCCCAATTATCTCCTCAAGACTACAAACCTATTGAATCAGCTATTTCCGATTTACCTGCATATACTCGCATACCAGAAATTAATCATGAGTGGACTAAACACTCACCTGAATATATGGAACGTATTGCTAAAGTTCCTCCTGGTGGCTCTTTGTATGAAAAATATACTGATGCTTTTAAGCGTCAGTACCCTGGATTACCAAGTATGACAGTTAAAGAAAATCATGGTGGTACTCATATTCATCCCCATCTTAACCGCGTCATTTCAGCCCGTGAGATGGCAAGATTGCAGTCATTTCCAGATTCATTTATTTTTGAAGGTACTATGAAAAAAGCCATGTGGCAGATAGGAAATGCTGTACCACCACATTTAGCTGAATGTATTGGTTATGCCCTTATTCCTTACTTAAATAATATTGCTCTTAATGTTAAAAATACAGTTCCTGTTAATTATTCCCAGCAGACTTAGCTAATTTTTGATTGAGAGCTTTACGCCAAGTTTCAAAATCATACCAACCACAACCAATACAGCCTTTTTCAGCTTCTTTGCCCTTGTGGTACTGGGAAGCCCAATTTTCATCACCTTCGTACCAAAACTTAATGCCAAAAGGTGTACCTCGTTTCCCAGTATTGATACATCTTTCACAACTTCTAGATTTTAAGAGATTGTGGTTTCCTGATGCATCTTTTTTAATAATTGAAATTTTTGTTTAATTTCAGTTTCATTTATAGATATAAGATGTGGAAGTTCGCTTTCTCCCCAGCGTTCCATAGGAAAACGATGATCTATTATTAATTCATGACTTGCTTTTTTTCTTTGCTCTATTATGTCCGTATAAGAATAAATCTCAAGAATTTTTTGACGTAGAGAAGTTGGTATACTGGCAGCAGAGTTAGCTGATTTTACTTCTCCAGTCCAGCGATCGCATTTAGTTTTGCGCTTACAAAAATCACAATATTCACTTTTAGTTTCAATAACTAGACCAGGACGACTCCTCGTTCCGCGTTGTAATCCCTGTATTCCACCTCCACCAGCATATTGAGCAGATGCGATCGCTTTTCCCTCATGTTCTCGACAATGCCATTTTTCATCTGAGAGTAAATTAAACACCTTTAATTGAGTAGGGGCTTTTTGGAGTTGTTCTCGGATTGTTTGTTTTAATTGTTCCTTATTCACTCTATTTTACTAACTTCTATTTCCAAGTTTTTGAGAAGACATGAGACACTTATATTTAGACCATTCGCGAGACTTGTAAGAGCAGTAAGGGAAGGATTTCTAACTCCACGTTCAACTCCAGATATATAAGTGCGATCTAAATTTGCACGCAATCCTAGTTCCTCTTGTGAAATTCCTAGTTCTGCTCTACGTTTTTTCACAAGATACCCCAGTACACGAAGAATCTTTTTTTTAATTCAATCATCTAGTAATTTTCACTTTATGTTGACTATAAGTCTACGGACTATATGTCACATAAAAAACTGGATTAGGTTTATTAGTGACAATTAAGTTTTTAACTTGGATAAGAAATTAAGACTGAAAAATGGCAAAATAAATCTAATTTTGGTACTTTGAACAATGAAATTTATCGGTATTGATTTGGGTTGGAAGTCTCAACCTAGCGGTTTATGTTCCCTGAAACTAGTTGATAATAAATTACAAATAATTGATATAAAACGAATAGACTCTATTTCAGATATCCTTTACTGGATTGATAGTTGCGTTCAAAGTGGTGAAAATGCCATGATTGCTGTGGATGCACCGACTCTGATTCCGAATGAAACCGGAAGTCGCTTACCCGACAAACTCACCCATAAGTACTTTGGTAAATATCACGCTGGATGTTACCCTGCGAATCTGGGTTTAGCTTTTGCCGAACGCACTGTAAATTTTGGTTTAGAGTTAGAGAAACGGGGTTATAATCATGCACCTTCTATCGAACCACAAAAAACCGGTAGATATCAAATTGAGGTGTTCCCTCATCCTGCGATCGTTAACTTATTTGGTTTAGAAAGAATTCTCAAATATAAGAAAGGACGACTTGCTGAACGTCGTTTAGAATTAGTTAAACTTCATGATTTGATTCTTCAAGTCTTACCTTCACTTCCTTTATCTTTGTATTCTACAAATTTTAGCGACTTTATTCCTTCTATTCCTAGTACAGGAAAACTAATGAAAGAAGTAGAAGATAAACTTGATAGTATTATTTGTGCTTATGTTGCTGCACATTGGTGGTATTGGGGAGAACAATGTAATTTAGTTTTGGGAGATGAAACTACGGGTTATATTGTCACACCTCAAAGAAAAGAGTTGAATAATTGTCGCGATCGCAATTCAAATCAATCTTTAATTATCAACCCCTAAAAAGCCGAGTAAGTGTTTCACCTGACATGATACAAATCTCAAATAATAGTTTTTATACTGAGCTTAGATAAGGGATATGCTTAGTTTTTTAACACAAGTATAAAGTTGATGACAAATTTGCAAGAAAACTGCCAAAGTGGCAACATAGCAAACTTTTTATTCGTTAATGTATCAATTAATATATTGGAAAGGCTTAACCAGGTGTCATAAATACTACCGCTTGATTACTTAATCTGATTTGGGTGAAGAACTGGCTTGCTTGGCAAGTTAAATTAATTATTGTCGGCTTTTGGTGTGTTTTCTCCAGATGCTTCACCCAGTTCGGATTATCTATGAAAGTTTACTAAATTTAGTTAAGCTTGCTGCCTGGAATTTCTCCATTCCAATTCTTTTCAAGCTATTAAAAAATTCAAGGGTAAAGATAGTTTGAGATTGATAACCTCAGCTGGAACGATTAAACCCTAAGTTCCTAACTATTGTTAATCTTTACTCTTGGTTTTTTTTTGGGTAATATCAAGTCCGTTTAATTCGTTACGATATAACGCTATTGAAAACATGATATTACTTTTTACTTTTTACTTTTTACCAATCTTTATAAATCTCGATGTGTAAAACTTTGAGCATCTGCTCCAGTGTAGGTTGCGACAATTTGACCATTGCCTACCATTTGATATTTGTATGTTACCAGACCTTCTAAACCAACGGGTCCGCGAGGGGGGATTTGTTGGGTGCTAATTCCGACTTCTGCACCGAAACCGTAACGAAAACCATCAGCAAAACGAGTGGAGCAGTTGTGGTAAACTCCAGCTGCGTTGACTAATGACATGAAGGTTTGAGCTGTATTTACATCTTCAGTAACGATACCGTCTGTGTGCTTAGAACCGTATTCATTAATATGCGCGATCGCATCTTCTACGCTAATAACTATTTTGATTGATAGTAGTAGGTCGCTATATTCGGTTTCCCAGTCTATATCTGTTGTGGAGCTGATGTTTGGTAGTATTTTTCTAGTTGCTTCATCTCCCCTGAGTTCGACGTTGAGTTTTTCTAGGGCTTTCTGGACTTGTGGTAAAAATTTTGTCGCGATAGAATCATGTACGAGTAAAGTTTCGATGGCGTTACAAGCTGCGGGATATTGGGTTTTTGAGTCAATGGTAATATTGAGAGCTTTATCTATATCTGCATTTTTATCTATATATAAATGACACACACCATCAGCGTGTCCTAAAACCGGAATACGGGTGTTATCTTGAACGAAACGGACGAAGGAGTTAGAACCGCGAGGAATAATTAGGTCTACATATTTATCTAGCTTTAATAATTCTCTAGTTTCTTCCCTAGTGGTCAATAACTGCACCACGTCAGGGTTTACTTCAGTTGTAGATAAACCTTGTTTAATAGCTTTAACTATCGCTTCACAAGAGCGAGTCGCTTCTTTACCACCTTTAAGAATTACACCATTTCCAGATTTAATAGCTAAAGAAGCAATTTGAATCGCAGCTTCCGGACGTGCTTCAAAAATGACACCCAAAACACCCAAAGGACAAGTTACCCGCTTTAATATTAAATCAGTATCAATTTCCCGATGAATTTGCACCCTACCAACAGGGTCTGGAAGCTGACCAACATCTCTGACACCCGCGATCGCATCCCGTAACTTATGTTTATCTAAGAGCAAACGTTTGTAAAGTGGTTTGGCAATATTAGATGCAGTCGCAGCTTCGCAATCAGCTATATTCGCAGCAATTATCTCATCGGTTGCAGATTCTAAAGCCTTTGCGACAGCATTTATAGCCTGATTTTTTAATTGTGCAGACAAAACAGCTAACTTTAATGCTGCAAGTTTTGTTTTTCTTGCAACTATAATTAAGTCTGATGAAGTACTGATAGAACTGATAGATATTGTCATGGCTTTTAAAACGAGTTTGATGATAATTTTATTGAATTGTCAATAGGATTTTGTTGAATGTTAAAGGGGAAGGAGAAAGGGGAAAAAGGAAAAGTTAAAGGTTAAGTTTTACTCAGTGCGATATCATTTTTAATGTAACGATGTAAATGATTAATCCCCCGATTGATATAAATCATATCCCCATATAACTTACTCATCATCAAAGAACCCTCCAAAATCGAAATCATAATAGTTGCAGCTTCATCAGGGTCAACATCAGCTTTTATTTCATCCCTAGCTATTCCCTTATCAATAATCCTAACTATCAAAGTACGCCAAGCATTCATGGCTTTTTGTGTCCTTTCCCTTAACTGGGGATGAGTATCATCACTTTCAACCGCAGTATTTAATAATGGACACCCACCTTTAATAACTGGGTTATCCATATAAGTACTGAATGCCCCAATAATAGCTTGCAAACGTTCTACCGCGTGACGTTTGTTTCGCAAAACTCCTAAATAATGTTTTTGTACGCAACTAACAGCATAATCAAATGCTAGAAGTGCAATTTCATCTTTACTCTGGAAGTGATTATAAATACCCCCTTTTTTTAATCCCGTCACCTGCATGATATCTGAAATGGAAGAACCATGATAACCATATTGGTTAAACAGTTCCGCAGCTTGTTGGAGTATTCTCTCCTTAGTTTTTTTACCTTTGGACACTATAGATTGATAATGGGTAATTGGTGATGAGTAAGGGAAAAGGAATTTTTTTAATCTTCTTCTTCGTCTATGATTACTCCTAAACGCTGAAGCAAGACGAGCGATCGCGCTTCTACCATGATAGGTTTATCTCCTGGATATCGTTTGCCGCGTCTAGCAAACAACTGCTTAGTAGTATCAAGAATTATTGACCATTCCCATTCTTGTAACCAGGAGGGAATAGTAAATTCCAACATTTCGTAATGAGCATTGAAGCATAATAAAAATACTTCATCAATAATACGTTCACCACGGGGTCCGGGAGAAGCAATTTGTTCTCCATTTAAAAGAATGGTAATGGCTTTTGCAAAACCACTATTCCACTGTTCCTCGGTCATTTCGGCACCGTCTGGGTTAAACCAACTAATATCGCGTACCCCAGAACCATAAATTGCTCTACCTAAAAACCATTTACGACGACGGAATACAGGATGACGACGACGAAAGTCTATTAGTTGTCGCGTAAAGTCTAATAGGTTTTCATTTTCTTCCTGCAAATCCCAATCTAGCCAAGAAATCTCATTATCTTGACAATAAGGGTTATTATTCCCCCTTTGAGTACGACCCATCTCATCCCCCATTACCAACATAGGTACACCTTGGGAAAGTAATAGGGTAGTTAAAAAGTTTCGCTGTTGTTTTTTACGTAGCTTTAGTATATTCTGGTCATCCGTTTCACCTTCGGCACCGCAATTCCAAGAACGGTTATGACTTTCCCCGTCGCGATTATCTTCACCGTTGGCTTCATTATGTTTTTCGTTATAGCTTACCAGGTCATTGAGGGTGAAGCCATCGTGAGCGGTAATAAAATTGATACTTGCACTTGGACTGCGACCATTTAATCTGTATAAGTCAGAACTGCCAGTAAACCTGTAAGCAAACTCTGCTAAACGGCTATCCTCACCCCGCCAAAAATCCCGTACAGTATCGCGGTATTTACCGTTCCACTCCGACCATAATAAGGGAAATTCACCGACTTGATAACCACCTTCACCCACATCCCAAGGTTCAGCAATCAATTTTACGTCTGCTAGAACTGGGTCTTGGTGGATGATGTCAAAAAATGCTGCTAACTTATCTACTGCGTATAATTCGCGAGCTAATGCAGATGCAAGGTCAAATCTAAAACCATCAACGTGCATTTCTAAAACCCAGTAACGCAAGCTATCCATAATTAGCTTCAGTACTTGGGGATGACGGACGTTAAGTGAATTTCCACAGCCTGTAAAGTCCATGTAATAGCGTAAACCAGCATCAACTAAGCGGTAGTAAGAAGCGTTATCAATTCCACGTAGAGATATTGTTGGACCGAGGTGATTACCTTCCCCTGTATGGTTGTAGACCACATCCAGAATGACTTCAATTCCAGCTTTATGTAGTGCCTTTACCATCTGTTTAAACTCTTTTACCTGCTGCCCTAATGCTTTGGTTGCACTGTAACCAGAATAGGGTGCAAGATAACAAATAGAGTCATAACCCCAATAATTTTTAAGCTCCTTACCAGCTAAGTGCCCGGGGTAAGAAAGAAAATGGTGAATCGGCATTAATTCAACAGCTGTTACTCCCAAGGACTGGAGATGGGAAATAGCAGCAGGATGTGCTAATCCTGCATATGTACCTCTTAATCTGGGTGGAATATCTGGATGCAGTTTGGTAAAACCCTTAACGTGCATCTCATAAATTACTGTTTCGTGTTCTGGAGTTTGCAGCAGTTTATCTCCTTCCCAGTCAAAAAACGAGTCTACTACAACCCCTTTCGGTATTAAATGAGCATCGTTCAATTCTGAAAAACCTAAATCCTCATTCGGATCGTCCCAACGGTAGCCAAAAATTTCTTCTCCAAATTGAATATCCCCATCAACCGCTTTAGCGTAAGGGTCAATCAATAGTTTATTGGAATTAAAGCGATGTCCCTCATGAGGTGCGAAGGGACCATGGACTCGAAAACCGTAGCGCTGTCCTGGACCAATAGAAGGTACGTACCCATGCCAAACAAAGTTAACGACTTCTCTTAAAGCCAGTCTAGTTTCTCTCCCTTGCTTATCGAACAAACACAACTCTACTGCTGTCGCATTTTCGGAGAATATGGCAAAGTTTGTCCCTTGACCATCCCAAGTTGCACCCAAGGGATAAGCTTTTCCGGGCCACAATGATAAAAACATAAGATACAAATAGATGAACGATACCTAGTTCTTTTTCACAGATAAAATCTGTTTCACAATAGCTGTTTGGCAATATATAAATGACATAAATTTATTATAGTTATTTTCAATACTTAACAATTAATTTTATCAGCATTGGTCAATGTAAACTCTCTGAAATTACCAAAGAATACTTATTAAATTTGAGCAAAATTTTTTTAGTAATATTTTATACTTGCATATAGTATTTATACTGTCCTTTTTTCATGTATCTATATGTGTATTTTATCTTTAGATGTATTTTATCTACAAGATATGTATGAGAAATAGTGCGATCGCACAAGTTGATTAACGGGAATTAAAATTATGAGATGAATTCTATTATTAGGCTTAGATT
>JBCCDM010000281.1:0-8767 GCA_039030795.1 Cyanobacteria bacterium P01_A01_bin.84 | reverse complement strand
TAACTGGTCAAAATAGATCATTACCTATTTTTTTATTTAATCATATAGTTACTATAACTACTAGAGACGTTTCAATGATCATCATCTCTTATCGATGTTTATTTATACGTGCATCAAAAGGAAGATTTTTGTAATTTGTTAATCAAATTTTGGCTTCACTAAGATTTTTAGCAAAGACCCTTTGATTGGCACTAAATTACATCTTAACCCGTAAATCAAAAAATACGTTAATCATTTATGTGTTTTTTTACACTTTATTTAGAGAAAAATATTGTTTTATAACGCTCAAACCCTTTTATAGAGGGGTAATTAATTAAACTGATATCCGAAAACATTCTTATCTCAATTAATCAATTAATACTATACTATTGATTTTTTAAACTACGGATTTTAATGCGATCGCCTACTTTTAGCCCTAGTTCTGTGGCTCTACCGCTCCGCAGTTCAATGACTCGATCGATAAGTTCCCGACGAGGTCCGTAAGTAGGGCAAGGCTCTTTAATACAAGGAGGAACAGATGAAGCGATGTATCTGACTACACCATCTCGCATAAAAACCATATCTAAAGATACAGGTACGTTTTTCATCCAAAAGTTTACAGGTTGAGGTGAGGGAAAAGAAAATAACATTCCTTGATTGTCTGGAAGCTCAGGACGATACATTAATCCCATGGCTTGTTGTTGGCGGGTTTTAGCGACTTCAAGCTGAATTTCTATACCTTTAGGAAGAATTGCTTTTGCAGTAATAGGTAATTTTTGCCCTAAATTTTCTGTGATGGAAATCTTGCTCCTAGAAATTGTGTCAGGATTTTTCATCGGTGTTGGCTCGGAACACCCCATTAAAAAAATACTCAGTACTAATAAAAATAAACTTAACTGAGAAATCATAGTTATTAAGAATTTCAGATATTAGAGTTTGACATGAAAATCAGATTCTACAGAAAATAAAAAGTCACTATATGGTTATTAACCGCTTATTCCCATGTAAATGATTTTACCTGAAGCAATTATTAGCCACTCAGTAATTTTTGATGAATGAATAAAATCTGAGTTAAATATATTACCAAGGTTAACTCAATCAACTAAGATTTTCGCAGCACTATCTATGAAAAAAGCCTGCTACTTAAAAATTAAACGACCAAGAGTTAAATAACTTTTATTTCAAGTTCTATTAAGTCTTCTTTGTACTAATAACTGAAATTCTATATTTTTTTTAGAAAATATTAAGATAATATTAAGATTCCCTCAAGACATAACCGACACCGCGCACGGTTTGAATTAGACGCTTTTGACCTTGTTCTTCAATTTTTAGACGTAAATAGCGAATGTAAACTTCAATTACATTTGACTCGCCCATAAAATCATAACCCCAAACATTTTCTAGAATTTGTTCTCTGCTTAATACTTCTCGGGGATGTTCCATTAAATATTTTAGGAGTTCAAACTCTTTCATAGTTAATTCAATTGCTCGTCCATTTAAAAGAACGCGACGAGTTGCAACGTCTAAAACTAAGTCTGAAAAGCGTAACTGTTCCGTTGTACTGACTTCTGACTTGAGGTAAAGACGAATCAAGTTTAAAAAGTCATCAGAACGATATGGTTTGAGAAAATAGTCGTCAGCTCCAGCCTCAAGACAAGCTACGCGGTCATCTACGGTATCTCTTGCCATTAACATTAGAACAGGAGAGCAAACACCAGCACCCCTAAGACTTTTACAGAGTGAAAGTCCAGATTCACCAGAGAGCATTCGGTCAATAACAATTAAATCTGGTTTTGAATCTTGAGTAGATTGCAAACCACTACCAGCATTTCTTGCAACGTTGGGATTGTATCCAGCTTCTTTTAAATCGAAAGAAAGCTGGTTAGCTAAAGCTTCGTCACTTTCAATTACTAATACACAAGAATTTTGAGCCAATGTCATATTGTTGTAAGATTTTTGCGGAATTTACAGTTAAGAAATTAAATATTATTAATTTAACCTCTGTGAATATTGACATATGTGTCGATTAAGACAGTTATTAACGCTCCAACTCAAAATTATCCTCTTGCCAAAAGTAGGGGAAATTTGAAACAATGAAATACGAAAGCACCTTTTAATCCCTTTACTGTCGAAAAGTCAGGGGCTTTAGTTTTTTACTGTTTCCGTCAAGGTAACTCTACAGAGGTCGGTTTGGCTATATGTGGTAAACCCCAACCTAATTTTTCTCTAAGAATGCGGAAAAACTCGGGTGAGTGCAGACGAATAAACTTTGTTGTATATTGCGATCGCTCTAAGTAAACTCTGTCTTCTGGTACTACATAACAACCACCATTACCATCAACAACCATGACTAGTCTTGGTGTATTTACAGGATAAATATTTACTGGTTCTGTGTCAGCAAAAACTAGTGCCCTTGATGCTAAAGAATGAGGGCACAAAGGTACTAACTGTAACACGGGTACCCCTGGAGTGACTACAGGACCACCAGCACTCAAACAATAACCAGTAGAGCCAGTAGGTGTAGAAATCATTACACCGTCAGCAGCAATGTCTACTGGTGCATGACGACCTACTGCAATTTCAAAATGGCACATGGAAGTTAATGGTTCCCGATGCAAGACCATCTCGTTTAGACAAAGGGCTTCCCATAATACCGTATTTCGACGGAAAACTTGGACTGTGAGCATTGCTCTTTCTTCTATGTCATATTCCTCTGCAATTATTTTTTCTAGCGCATGAGGAATTTGATTAACATAAGTTTCCGTCAAAAAACCCATATGACCTGTATTTACGGCAAGAATAGGTATACCACAAGGGGCAACTTGGCGGGATGCAGCTAATACAGTCCCATCCCCTCCTAATACCACCACAAATTTCATTTCAGAGTCAAAACCAGGTGGTATAAGACCCTCAATGGGAGTATGACATACGGGACTCTCTGGTGTTGAATAACCCAAAATACCGCCGTCCCCAGTTGTGATGCAGACATCCCAACCTGCTGCGGTTAGCTTTTCCTCTATTTCGACAGCGGCTTTACGCGCGATCGGTTTTAAATCGTTGTAGATAACGCCTGCTTTCGGCACACTCAAATATCCAATATTTCGGCGATGCTCTGTATTATTTCAATCCTGACACATTTTGTCCATTATAGTCATCCTAAGTGCAACCAAATTGTTGCTTAAGGAAACTCAATTCGTATTAACTTTTTTAAAGGGACTTCTTTTAGGTTTTTGCTTTTTACTTTTCTCGTAATCGAGTTGCTTAAGTTTTTTCATAATTCTACTGAAGTACTCTTGTAAATAGCTCTCAAGGGTAGTAGTTTCGGCTTTATCTATACCAAATGTTTTATATACTTCATCCATGGGTGCATCTAAAGGTTTACCGCTTGCTAATACTTCTGTAAATGCTAATCTATCAGCAACATTCCATCCCCACTGAAAGAACCGAATAAACTTACGAATACCACGCAGTAGATTAATTGGCATTCTAGTAATTTTTGCTTCTTTACCAGATAATCTAGTACACAAATCAACAATTTCTTCAGCACTCCAAGCACGAGTACCCACCACAGGAAAAACTTGCTTTTTCGTTTCTTCTAATTGCAAAGCACGAAGTGCAAATTTAGCAACATCCTGGGTATCCATATAAGCAATGGGTGAGGATTTACCAGTTACCCAAACAGGTTGGTTTTCTAATATGGGAATACCATACTGACCAATTAACCCCTGCATAAAGCCTGCAAGTTGTAAAATTGTATAGTCTAGTCCCGATTCTGCTAAAAACAATTCAGTACAACGCTTAATTTCCATTAGCGGTACTTCTGGGTATTTATCATTATCTAAAATGGAAAAGAAAAGAAATCTCTTAACACCGGCAGTTTTTGCAGCTTGAATCAGAGCAACTTTACCTTTCCAGTCTACTTGTTTAATATTTAAAGAATCGGTAGGACGAGATGTGGCAGCATCAATAATTGCATCAACACCTTCTACAGCAGCAGTTAAAGTTTCGGGATAATATAAATCTCCCCCGACTAACTGGGCACCCCATTCTTTCAAAAAAGCTGCTCTTTTAGCACTTCTGACAAGGCAGCGCACTTCATGACCCTCATCTAGAGCATGACGAGCTACTTGTCTTCCCAAAGTGCCAGTAGCACCGGTTATTAATATTTTCATTTTTTCGTTACTAAACTTAAAAATTTTCTTAACTAGTCTTAACTAGGATGTTATCAGATTAACCTATATTAATAAAAGTTTACATTTTTTTAAAAATTATGAATTAGGACAGAGAGACTCCGTTTCTAGTCTCTCGTCCATGAAGAACAGCTAATAAAAAGACTTACTCTTCTTCTGCACCTTGAACTTTCAGTAACGCTACACCTAAAAACCAGCCTACGAAAATTAAGCTGAAAGGTAATAAAGCCGCAGTTAAAATTTCGCCACCCATAAATTATGATTCTCCTTTGTAACTTGATTTTATCTATTTCAGTCTACCAAGGGATTTCCTGTTGAAGAAAGTAAGATTGAGTATTTTCCTGCAAACTCAGGGCAAATGGTTTGGTTTGTTTGGTGGAAAAATGATATCTATCGTGAATGGGAACATTGATAAATTGATAAATCAATAAATTCATAAATTCATAATTCATAAACGATGGCTCAAACCAATTTAGCAAAAACTAATTCCACAAAAATTCCCCATTTAGCGATCGCAATGGGGGATCCAGGGGGAATAGCATCAGAGGTTATTTTAAAGGCTTTAGCTGATCCAGAAATTATCAAAGGATGTGATATTACGGTTGTTGGTAGTCGTAAATTATTAGAAGAGATTTATGATAAGCTTTCTTTCTGCCTGGATTCTACAAATTTGGCAAATCCAAAGGATTTATCAATTTTAGATTTACATTTGAGTCAGGAAATCGAAAGTAAAATAATTCTAGGAAAAGGAAATGCTGCAAGTGGTGAAGCTAGTTTTAAATATTTAACAACAGCGATTGAGAAGACCCTGAAGGGAGAATTTGATGGTATTGTCACCGGTCCAATTGCTAAGTCAGCTTGGAAAGCAGCAGGTTATAATTACCCGGGTCAAACAGAATTATTAGCCGAAAAAGCTGGTGTAGAGAAGTTTGGTATGTTGTTCGTTGCGCGATCGCCTCATTCTGGGTTTATTTTACGCAGTCTTTTAGCCACTACTCATATTCCTTTAAGTCAGGTTCCCACAGTACTAACATCGGAGTTAATGACGAAAAAATTAGAGTTACTTTTAGAGTGTTTAGAACAAGACTTTGGTATTACAGAACCAACAATAGCGATCGCTGGTTTAAATCCTCATAGTGGGGAACAAGGACAATTAGGAACTGAAGAACAAGATTGGTTATCTGCTTGGTTAGACGAACAAACCAAACGTTATCCAAAAGTAAAATTCCAGGGTCTTATTCCTCCTGATACCATGTGGGTTAAACCCGGTCAGGCTTGGTACGGTAGCATTGAACCCAAACAAGCTGCTGATGCCTATTTGGCACTGTATCATGACCAAGGTCTAATTCCAGTGAAGTTAATGGCTTTTGACAGAGCGGTGAATACTTCTATTGGTTTACCATTTGTTCGTACTTCACCCGACCATGGTACAGCTTTTGATATTGCACTTAAAGGTATTGCTGATGCGACTAGTATGAAAGCTGCAATAGAGTTAGGGGTGGAGTTAACTATGCAGAGGAAGGGTGATGGTTAATTGGTAAACGGGTAATAGCTGCGCTATTAATTTCTTCAGTCTCTTCGTCTCCAATTCTCTATCATCCAGTCTAAGGGATAACTGATAAGCGTCTAAGCATTTCTTGTCGAACTTCACTGGTAACGCGATCGCTCCTTTCCCAGTGTTCTAATTTGATGTGATCTACGTAAAATTTGATGGTAAAGTGTAATGTTTCGCTATTGAGGTTACTTAGTCGAATGGTTGGTTGTTTCCATAGGGTTGTTGATGCTTTGAATTCGTCTTGTAACCATTCAAAAAACTTCAGAGTATAATCATCTAAACGGGTTTGGTAGTTTCCTGGTTTAGCTATTCTTTGAAAAAGTCGATTAATTTTATTTTTCAAAATTGTAATTTTTGTAATGCATTCTTCTTCTAAGTTACGTTCGTCTTCAATTCTTAAATTTGGGTCTTTTAACCAAGCTTGATACCAGTCTCTTAGTAAGTAAAGTAGAGATTCTTCTAATGGAGATTTGTCTGATATCTCTGATTTTTCCTCTAGGGTTGAAAATTTTATATCACCTTGCTCGTTTGTAGCTGCTTTGAAACCAATTAAATCTAGTATCTCTTGAAAATATTCTTGAACTATTTTGATTTGCGATTCGTTAAATCCACCTTTTTCTAAAATTTGAATAGCGCGAATTAAATATTTAAATTTTCTCTCTATTAGTTTCAAATGATTATTTAACTTTTGTTCTGCCAATAAGCGTATTTTGCCTGCTTCTTTCTTGGCTATATTTTCTGTATTTCCTTCTTTTAAACCTTGGAATTTTTCTAAATATTTTAATTTCTCTTCTAGGTTTCCTAAAGTATCGGGATGTCCTAAAACAGTTTCTTTTAAGGTTTGAGTGGCTAAATCTTGGTCAATACCTACTTTTATATCTATTTCAATTATTTTGGCAACGTGGGGAGTAGGACGACTCAAGTTAATAATATCTTTACTACCTAATGATGCATTGGGAATATAAATTTCACTGTCGCTTTCTACTAAATATAATTTCGTAACTCGTAAGCCAATATTTTTGATTACAGCTAGAGATTTATCTGGCATTGTAATTACATCTCCGAATTGAAAAGGTGTATCAATTAATAATACTAAGCCACTAAAAAAGTTGGCTAATATATCTCTGAGTGCAAATCCTAAAACAAAAGTTAATCCACCAAAAGCGACCCAAATTCCTGTTAAGTCAATACCTAATATTTCTAAAAATAAAAAGAATCCTAGTATATAAATAAATGCTGGTAGCAGTCTCTCTAAAATCGGTACTAATACGTTATCCCAAACTGCTTCTGTTTGTTTTGCATAGTCCCGTAAATAATGAACTAATACTTGAGTAAATAACTGTGCTAACCAGTATGTAAAAGTAATGATAATTGCTGCTAGTAAAACCCGTTCTATCCAGTTTACTAGAATAGAATATTTTAATTGACAAAAAGAAAAATATAAACTTGCTAATCCTGTGATTACAACTACGGGTGTTTGGGATACCTCAAGCATGACAAGAGATACAGAATAATCGCTGCGCTGGAGTAGAGGACGCAACATATAAAAAAATGTAGCGTAAGTCAATAAAGTTATGATAGTAGAAATCAATAGATAAATGTAAAAGAGCGCGAGTTTTTTCATGAGGTGTTTTACCACCATTATGAAGACTTTCCTATATAGTTACACCTGTCAACCCAAGGGTACTATATTAGTAATCTATACTGTAGAGATCTAGCATTCGCTTCTCTGCAAGTGATTTAGGTGTATTCCGCAGCAAGAAATTCCGTAGCCCCTGTCCAAAGGAAAGGTGCGCCACTTTTCCAATTTGCCAGGATGTTTTCACCACTTGAGTTACCTTCTTTTGACGCTTTTTCTGGAATTGTGGAAAAGCTTTTCGATAGTCTTTTTCCACTTTCAAGATCCTGCTCAAGAACCAAGCATCTTCCACAGCCTGACCTCCTCCCTGCCCCATATTCGGAGTAGTAGCATGAGCGGCATCTCCAATTAAGCAGATTCGCCCTTTGTACCAATCTCCGATCGGTTGTAGATCAGTAATATCATTCCTGATAATATGCCCCGAAGGTGTCGCAGAAAGAATAGACGGGATCGGCTCGCTAAAGTCAGCATACATGTCTTGGAGCTTTTCCTTAACCGTGGATGGATTATCTTTTCTTCCCCTGGGCGCTTTAGCTACGGCAAACCAATACACTTCTTTGTCGGAAATAACAGATAGACCAAAGCGATATTTTTTGCCCCAAGTTTCCACACAAGCTCGCTCATAAGGTGCTTCTAACGAGATGTCAGCAATTCCCCGCCAACAGGTTTGCCCAGAATACCTAATTTGACTGTTAGGTACCAATTGATTTCGAACTGAAGAATGAATTCCATCTGCTCCAATTAATATCTCCCCGGAAACATGTGATCCATCTGTAAAAAAGGCCTTGACAGATTTTCCATTGTCTAAGACTCGATCTAGCCGTTTGCCGGTATGCACAGGCTTGCCATAGTGCTCCACTAATGTATCCCTTAGTCTGCTACGGAGAATGGAAGTGACGGAATACCCATATTGTTCAACAAACAACAATTGAGATGTGGTTTGAATAGGTCTTAGTTTAAAATCTGCTATCTCAATCTTATCCAAGGGCATGCCTCTTCCTTTGATGTCTGCAGCTAATCCCAAGCGCTCAAAGACCTGCATCGCATTCGTAGCCATCCAGATCCCTGCCCCAGCTACACTAAGTTTTGGCTGGGCTTCGTAGACATGCGTATCAAAACCTTCTCTTTCTAGAGCAATAGCAGTGGTTAAGCCTGCAATACCTCCGCCTATGATGATTGTTTTCATGGTTTATACTTTAGGTCAAAGTTACTAAAAAAGAAGTTTTAGGTCAAGTCTACTAATTTTAGAGTTCTAGTTTTATATCTTGAGGGGGATATGCGAAAAAGATGAAAACCAAGGATCGAATACTAGTCACCAGTTTAAAGCTCTTCAATGAGCGAGGCCTGTCTCTGTCTTTTAGGTTCTTACGCTTGTACGTGATCCAAACGGACCCAGCCGCGACG
>JBCCDM010000280.1:0-8773 GCA_039030795.1 Cyanobacteria bacterium P01_A01_bin.84 | reverse complement strand
AGCGTCCAAAGAGGGCAAGTCAAAAGTCAAAAGTTAAAAGTCAAAAGTGTTAAACTCCCTCACAACGAATGAAACTTGCACATTTTTTGGCTTCGGCTAAAATCTATGCTATGTAAGGGTTTAATGTGCAAGTTAGGAGTTCACTTGAACTCCAGTTATTTATATGGAAATGGTATAAGTAAAATCTATAAAGATGGTTTGTAATACTCTTTTATTTTTCTTTAAATGACAAAATCTTTCGATATCGAACAAACTTGGAAGTCTCCTCCGGAACCGATAAATCAAATTTTAGATAATTTACCAGCTTCTAAAATAATCTTATCTCCCGATAGAAAGTGGATGGTGGAGTGGGAATGGATTCCTTTACCTGCAATATCAGAGCTTACACAGCCGAAAACATCTTTAGCAGGATATCGCTTTAACCCTGAGACTAATTCGCCTGCTCATTATTATCCTAACTGTAGTTTAAAGTATCGACGAATAAGTTTTGATGTAGAGTCTGATATTGACACAGAAACCTATCAACAGACTTATCAACAAAAAACTTATCAAACTGTAGATTTACCGAAAGATGCTCGTATCGGTTATATCAAATGGTCGGATAATAGTAAAAAATTAGCATTTACCCTGACTCAAGCAAATGGTTTAGAACTGTGGGTTTTAGATTTAGAAACAGGAACAACTCGACGTTTAACCGAACCGGTTTTAAATGGGATTTGTGGTTCTCCCTACTCTTGGTTAAATGAAAACACTCTGCTTTGTAAATGTGTTCCTAGCGATCGCTCAGATCCTCCTGTAAAACCTCTGGTACCAAATGCTCCTCTAATTAAGGAAAATTTCGGGGAAAGAAGACCTTACCTTACACCTACAAGTTTATTACAAAGTTCTTATGATGAAGATTTATTTAGTTACTATCTGTCATCAGTTTTGGTGAAACTTAGTTTGGATGGAGAACAAACGGTAGTAACATCCCCAAACTTGATTTATGGAGCTTCACCTTCCCCTGATGGTAATTTTATTTTATTAAAAACCTTACATAAACCTTTTTCTTATGAAGTTTTAGCTGGTTCTTTCCCAAGAAAGATTCAAGTGATTGATAGTAGTGGTAATTTTATTTATCAAGTTGCTGATTTACCCACTTACGAAAAACCTTCTACAAAAAGGGAAACTGTACCAACAGGACGCAGAAGAGTTTCTTGGCGGGGAGACTGTCCATCTACTTTATACTGGGTAGAGGCTTTAGATGAAGGTAATCCTGATAATAAGGTACCTTTTAGAGATGCATTATATGAATTAGATTTTCCCTTTACTGACCAACCCAAGTTACTTTGGAAATCCGAATATCGCTTCCGAGGAGTTTACTGGGGTAAAGAAGACCTAGCTCTAACAGTCGAGGGATGGTACGACACTAGAAAAACTAGGACATGGAGAATTTTTCCTCAGACACCCGAAATATCTGCTAAATTATTGTGCGATCGCTCGACGGAAGATAAGTATAGCAATCCGGGCACACCAGTAACTAAACTCAATTCTTATGGTTACAGGGTCTTAAGATTTGCTCCAGAGGGTAATAATATCTATCTCAATGGTTACGGAGCATCCCAAGAAGGCGTTTACCCTTTCCTAGATAAGTTTAATTTAGATACGGGAGAAAAAGAACATTTATGGCAATGTGAAGACCCTTACTTTGAACAAATATATTATTTGCTTGATGATGAAGTAAATACCTTCATTACTGCTCGTCAGTCGAAAACCGAACCAAACAATTATTTTCTCTGCAATCGTGAAGATAGCTCAAGAACTATACCTTCAAATGTATTTTCAAATATATCTTCAACTTCAAATATATCTTCTAAAAAGATAGCAATTACAAATTACCAAGATAAAGCTCCCCAATTGAAGGGAATGACCAGGGAATTAGTTCAATATAACCGTTGTGATGGTGTAAAGCTCAGAGCAAAATTATATCTACCCCCCGGTTATAAACCAGAACGTGACGGAACTTTACCCACGTTACTTTGGATATATCCCGAAGAATTTAAAGACTCAGAATTTGCAGGACAATCATTCATTCCCGAAAATATATTCATTCGTCCCGGAGGAAGGGCTGATGTTCTATACTTACTTACCCAAGGATATGCCATATTAGCAAATCCCAGCCTACCAATTATCGGTGAAGGAGACGCAGAACCCAACGATACCTATACCGAACAGCTAATAACTGGAGCACAAGCAGCTGTTAACTATTTAGTAGAACGGGGTATCTCCGACCCGAAACGGATTGGTGTCGGAGGACATTCCTATGGTGGTAAAAATACCGTTAACTTACTAGCTCATACTGACCTATTTCAAATGGGTATAGCCAGAAGTGGAGCTTACAATCGTACATTAACACCCTTCGGCTTTCAAAATGAATATCGCAGCTTTTGGGAAGCAAAGGAAACCTATATTGAAATGTCACCTTTCACCCACGCAGATAAAGTCAAAGCACCATTATTATTAATTCATGGAGCAGGAGACGACCATCATAGTACATACCCAATTCAAACCGAAAGATTATATCTAGCTCTCAAAGGACTCGGTGCAAATGTGCGATATGTTTCTCTACCATTAGAACGTCACGGATATCTTTCCCGTGAAGCTGTCAAACATACACTTTGGGAAATGGTTAATTGGTGTAAGCTTTACTTGTCGGGGAATGGTGATGGGTAATTGTTAATTAGACATCTCCCGCAAAAGGAGACGTTAAATTTAAGGTCTGGGACAAGGGTTCCAGATCGCACATATTTAATTATGGAGATGTCTAATGCAGATATCTATAATTGTACAGCAGTAGAAACGCACGTCAACAAAAATACTTGTTTCTAAGATTGGTTTAGCCCTCTTTCAGAGGGATTTGTTTATAATTTTGGGAATGAATGATTCTAGGAAATTGAGAATACTGAGTATTCTTTGTTTAGTACGACTGAATTGATGCAAGATATATGTTTGGGGTGGGACTGTGAAGAGGAGAATCCCCCAATCTTATATTCCTAGGGAAAATATCTTGGGGGAAACATCCTAACCAGAGTTATTAGTGCTATAAAACATAAATTATTAATAGTTATTAGCACCAATTTCACAACCGTCCGACTAATTTATCTCTTAATTTTTTAATTCTATCTCGAAATTTTGCTGCCTCTTCAAACTCTAGTTTTTTTGATGCTTCTTTCATTTGTTCTTCTAATTTTTGAATTAAGTTAGGAATGTCTTCTAAAGATAAGTCATTAATACTTGTATCTACTACTTCTAAGTCTTGAGCATTCAATCTACGAGATACTTCTAAAAATGACAAAATTGAGTTATTTGATTTTTTAACAATCGGTTGGGGTGTAATATTATGTTCTTCATTGTATGCAATTTGAATACTACGACGACGTTCTGTTTCTTCAATCGCTTTTTTCATACTGTCAGTCATTTTATTCGCATACATGATTGCCTGCCCTCGGATATGACGTGCAGCTCTACCTATAGTTTGAATTAAAGAACGTTCGGCGCGCAAAAAGCCTTCTTTATCTGCATCTAGAATCGCTACTAATGATACTTCCGGCAAATCTAAACCTTCACGTAAGAGGTTTACACCCACCAAAACATCAAAAACGCCTTCTCTTAAATCTTGAATAATTTCTATTCTTTGAATGGAGTGAATTTCAGAGTGTAAATATTTAACCCGAATACTTCTTTCTTCTAAATATTCAGTTAAATCTTCTGCCATTCTTTTAGTTAAAGTGGTAACTAATACTCGCTCATTTAAATCAACTCTATCTTTAATTTCCCCTAGTAAATCATCAATTTGTCCATCTGTAGGGCGCACAAAAATTTCCGGATCGATGACTCCGGTTGGTCTAATTATTTGCTGAACAATATTATCTTCTGACATTCCCACTTCCCAATTACCAGGAGTGGCAGAAACAAAAATACACTGATTAACTTTATCCCAAAATTCTTCTGATTTCAGAGGACGGTTATCTGCTGCACTGGGTAGACGAAAACCATGTTCTATTAATACCTTCTTCCGGGCTTGGTCGCCGTTATACATACCCCTAATTTGAGGTACGCTGACGTGAGATTCATCTACAACTAGCAACCAATCTTGAGGAAAATAATCAACTAAACACTCTGGTGGTTCTCCTGGTTGTCTACCTGCAAGATGACGGGAATAATTTTCCACACCGTTACAATAACCAACTTCTCTTAACATTTCTAAATCATAACGAGTACGTTGGTCAATCCGCTGCGCTTCTAGCAGACTTCCCGATTCTTCTAGTTGTCCTTTACGTAGCTTTAGCTCATCAGAAATGTCTTGACAAGCAACCTCTAATCTTTCTTGTGGGGTAACAAAGTGACGTGCAGGATAGATACTCAAAGCTTCTAAGCTCTGAAGTATTTCCCCAGTCACCGGGTCAACATATCGAATTGCATCTATTTCGTCGCCAAAAAACTCAATGCGGACTATTCTATCTTCATAGGCTGGACCAATTTCTAAAACATCACCCCGGACGCGAAATTTACCCCGTCCCATTTCCAAATCGTTACGGCTATACTGCACCGATACCAAACTACGGATAATTTCCCTCTGATTTACCTCCATACCCACCTGGAAAGGGATTGCAGCTTTGAGGTATTCTGCTGGCATTCCTAAACCGTATATACAGCTAATAGAAGCCACAACGATCACATCCCGTCTTTCAAAGAGCGATCGCGTTGCTGAATGTCGCAGCATATCTATTTCATCGTTAATTTGTGCAGTTTTTTCGATATAGGTATCTGTGACAGGAATATAAGCTTCCGGCTGATAATAATCGTAATAACTAATAAAATACTCAACGGCATTATTCGGAAAAAATGAACGCAACTCATTACAAAGCTGTGCCGCTAAAGTCTTATTATGGGCTAAAACCAAAGCTGGTCTCGCAATCTTTTCAATCACTTTGGCAATAGTATAAGTTTTACCCGTACCAGTCGCACCTAGTAAAGTTTGAAACCTATTATTTGCCTCAATACTGTTGATTAACTGTGCGATCGCTATTGGTTGGTCGCCTGTGGGTTGAAAAGGAGCCTGTAAAGAAAAATCCATCTTAAGCTATTACAATACATTTGACCTATATCATGGTAGCGAATACTGGTTACTAATTGATTGCTAATGTTTAGTGAATGGTGCATTAAGGCTACAGGAGGATGGTTGATAGTTGATAGGTAATAGCTTTAATTTCTCTAGGAGAGACTACCTTAACCCTATTATTTGTCCCTTTCCCTTCTTATCTCCCATCTCTGATTCACAACTAAAAATTTACAACTAAATAATAATTAAGATTGACTTATGTTGCAGTCTTTAAGATACTTATACCTATGCAAGGTTTTTTAAAGTTAAAATTTTATTAAGTAAAATTTCAAATTTTCTCATCATTGTGAAATTTATTTATAAATGCCGAGGTCTTTAATGTTATGAGCGCCCGTAGCAATGGTAAGCAGGTAACTGCTCAAAAAGATGACACAAAACCGAAAGAGGAAGCGATTCTGAAAGCTAGCACTAATCAGGATAAGAACCAAGATCGGAACGAGAAGAAAGATATTAGCGGAGATAATATTCAAAAGATGGCAACCAAAGAAGAATCTACTAAAAAAACAGAAGAAAGCGGCAAAATGGTAATTGCTGGTAATCGTCCTATTGCTTCGAGCGATTTAGATGTAGCTAGTAAATTAACAGTTTCTGGTTCTCGTCCTATTAGTACTAGTGCTATTGAGATTGCAGGAACTATGGACATTATGGGTAAACGTCCAATTGCTGTTAATACTTTAGAGATTTCCCATACAATGAATCTCTCTGGAGTTCGCCCTATTGCTAGCAGTGACATTCAAATCGCTGAAATCATTGGTAATAGACCTGTTGCACCAAATGAAACCGAAGAAACCTATACTTTAATGGGTTTTCTTGACTAAATTGATTCGACTAAACAAGAAAGATTGATTAAAAACTCTGTATATCAATGGTCAATACAGAACTGTTTTACCCGGTAATTGAATAACCGGGTTTTCATTTTCTTTGAAATGATTAACGATGAATATGCTGTACTAGTTAATACAGCATAGCGTAAATAAATACAAGTAAAATGGGTGTCCTCCATAGGCGATGGATGGTCAAGGATCAGCCGTAGGCGATGGTTAAAGACCTGCCGTAAGCAATCGCTCAACCCAACATTCGGCGTTGATAAAGTTGGGTAACAATCCGATAAACCTCTCCGCGTCTACGTACCTCAACCCAACCTACACTATTTCTAGTTTTGAGGCTTAACGGCAACCGTATTGCCTTGATTCTTAACTTGCACATTTTACAACCCTCAGATATGAAGGGTTTTAGAATTTATCGAAAAATGTACAAGTTTCATTCGTTGCAAGGAGGAGTTAAATTTTGCAGAAGGAATTTTGCATAAGGAATTCCCACCTTGTGGGTCGCTCAAATCTTGCACTTATACGTATAAATCGTCAAAAATAAAACAAATTATTTTCCAAATTGGCATTACTTTTTCTGTATTAGATGTAAATATTGATATACCTGGAATGATATTTGGTATTGGATTCGCTAATTCGCTAATATATAGCACTACGAAATTTGATTAGAACGTTTAAGAAAAATATCAGAATTGGGTTAGACCCCCAAACTCCCTCCAAACAAGAAATATGGAGATGTAGCGTCCTTATACCCGTAGTGCTATAAATACAATGGCTACCGTCAAACTAGAGAAATTAGGATTAATCTTGCAGCTATTTAGGCAAAGTTACCAATTCCAGGAATTATGTCTTTTAAGTTTAAATGTGAAATTGAGAAAATTTATAGTTTTTGATTGCTTATAATCACAGCTAATACAATTGTAATAGTACATAAGTAATCAAAGTCAGCGATAACTTTTGTTAAGACTTTAGCGTGTTAAAGCATTAGCGTTCGCCGAAGACGGGTGCTTTTGCACCATCGCAGTAACATAACTAAAATTTTTGGTGAAAACATATTGAAAACTTGCATAAGTTAGTTTAAAGCACTTTAAAACTAAACTAAGCAAAATTCTTCAAATAAAATCCCAAATTCAGCATCATAATAAATCTCTAATTGCGAGTTTCACCAAGAATTTTCTTTCACAAATCACTTCATAACTTGTTTTATAGCTTATTTGTGAGTTTTATTCGTTGGGTTCTTTTTGAATTTCTTCCTTTATATGTTCTAAATCAGTATAGAAATCAGCTACTCTAATCAGGCTTTCACTTGTCATAGAAGCCAGACTTACAACCTCGACGTGTACACCTCGATAAGTGATGGTATCCACAGCATAGGCTAAGTCTCCATCTCCACTCAGAAGAATCAGAGTATCGCAATACCTAGCAAAATTCATCATGTCAATGGCAATCTCTACATCGAGATTAGCCTTCTTTGAGCCATCAGGGAATTGTACTAACTCTTTTGTAACAACCCGATAACCATTACGACTCATCCATAGCAGAAAGCCTTGCTGCTTTTCATTAGTCCGATCCACACCAGTGTAGAAGTAAGCCCGCATTAATTGACGTTCTTTAGTCAAACGACGCAGCAACTTTGTGTAATCAATTTCTAAACCCAAATGCATTGCTGCATAAAATAAATTAGCTCCATCGATAAAAATGGCAACTTTAGGGTTTAGCTTTGACTCATCATAATTTTGCAAGTCGTATTTGGGCGAATAAGTTTCGCTAGTAGCATCAGGTCTATCCACAACTTTCAGTAAAGGTTGCTCAAAACGTTGCTCTAGCTCCAATTTCTCAGATAATGGATTATGATTATTATTCTGAGGTCGTGGAAGTAGCTGCATAATAATGCGACTCCTCAGGGTATTATAAGTTTTCTTGGGAAGGTATCTAAATTAAGGTAACAAAAATTGCTCAATGCGAACATAAATCATTGCAACCAACTTTTGAAGCCTTAGTAGTAACACTAAATAGAGAATTAATCAAAACCAGCAAAATTAAGGCGGATTAATTATCTGCTTCTATTTACTAGTCGGTATAGGATTCAACCGAAAATCTTAACAATAAAATTGTCGGCAAGAATTAATCTCTGACTTTTGGAAGATGTGTAAACCCTAAATATTGAGAATTTTTTATCAAAACATTAATGGGTAAACTATCATAGTTATCCAGATTAGCAAAAATTTAATATTTTCTTTACTTACTTACATTTTTATCTTAAAAATCTACAAACTCTTTACAAATTAGATACAAAAATTTACTTTTAATAATAAACCATAAAATTTTAACTAATAAAAATCATAAAACATAGAAAGATTTACACTGGTAAAAATTTGATTTTTATGTTAATAGCCTTCAATCAATACTGTTTTTCGCAATGGTGAGTAATAGTTAATTATCTTACCTATCTTTATTCTCTATCGCCTGTAGAGTTATGGCAACAGGGATATCAAATTTACACTACTGCAAAGGTGTTAAAAGCATAAAAATTAACTTTATCCACGATTACAAAAAAATAATTAGCAGGTATCTAAGTTAAAAAACATACGTAATTTCAGATATGTACGGAGATGAAATTACAGAGAACCAAATTATTTAGTATTAAGGCTTGCGCGATCGCGATCGTAAATTTAGGTGTATTAGGCATTTGAATATCCCCAACTCCCTTTTGAAGAAAGAGCTTTGGGTCATTCATAAAAAACTATCAAAAAGCTTATAGAAGCATAGATTATATTTATAATCT
>JBCCDM010000279.1:0-8798 GCA_039030795.1 Cyanobacteria bacterium P01_A01_bin.84 | reverse complement strand
TTTTAAGTGTTTTTGGTAGAATGTTGGTATCATTATCAATAGATAGGTTTTATTGCAAATCAAAGACCTATCTTTTTTTACCATAAAATGTTGTCTGCTTTACATATCAAGGATTTGAGGCTGTATCGTCGCCCCTTCAGATAAGTTTTACCATAGGGAATTTTTTGTAATGCTTGCCAAACTTGTTTTTGAAAAGCTGTTCCTTGTATATCTAAAGGCAAATTGAGATGTGGTTGATTTCCATCGATAAAATTAAGAATTGGTTTTACCCAATCTTGATGAATTTCGCAATCAAAAACTAATTGTCCCTGATGAAACTCTTTATCAAGAATACTTGATAATTCTTCTTTTGTATCTCCCAACTTGACACTACAAATTCCTTTCTCAGTTGTCGCTACCAACAAGTAACCTAGTACACAAGGAACAATTGTATAAGTTATTCGCATATTTTTACCGGCTTTTTCATAAGCTAATGGTGTCATTCCTAACCTCTAACCGGGAGTTTCATACAAAGTGCTGTGAGAATTATATCTAGATTTATAAACAGACTTAATCAGTTTTTCACCCTGAGGAAGCTGATTTTTAAAGCTTTCGAGAGATTGTGTTTCGGTATACTGTCGCGGTGTAATACTGACAATCTTTTTAAAAGTACGCTGTAAATGATATTGACTAATATTAAATTTACTTGCTAATAGGGAAAGGGTAGGGTAATGATTAACTTGTTCATCGATAAAATTACATATTGCCTCCGTTAATTCTACTTGTAAGTTATTAAATTTGCGATCCTTAATTAGTCCAGTTTATCAAAATGTTAATAAATCAACTATTCAAAAGATAATAGTTCAAAACCGATTAAATAAATAGGCGTTAAAAAATCAATTTATGTGACAAAATCTAAAATCTGCCAATAGCTGACGAATAGGTTATTTCAGAGTTGTTACAAAACTAAATATACATCGGTTTGATCGTGCCGATCTACTTAATGAGAAATTCATAAAATTATCTAGGTAAATTATTATGCGTTGGGAATTTGGTCGGAAAAGTAAGAATGTAGAAGATAGACGCGGTACGGGAGTTTCACGTCCTTTAGTAGGTGGTGGTATTGGTGCGATTGTACTTGCTTTGGTAGCTGCATTCTTCGGTATAGATCCAGCTATTATTGAACAGATAACACAAACCGATAACGGTTCATATTCTAATACCCCTTCTAGAACCATTCCCCCATCCCAAGATAAATTAGCTAATTTTGTTTCAGTTGTACTTGCGGACACTGAAGATACTTGGAATCCATTATTCCGCAAAATGGGGAAAAATTACGTAGAACCAAAACTAGTCCTTTTTAGAAATACAGTAAAATCAGCTTGCGGTTATGCTCAAGCTGCTAGCGGACCATTTTATTGCCCTACTGATCAAAAAGTTTATATTGATCTCAGTTTTTACCAACAACTAAGAAATCGCTTAGGAGCACCAGGAGATTTTGCTCAAGCTTATGTAATTGCTCATGAAGTCGGACACCACGTGCAAAATTTGATGGGAATATCCGGTAAAGTTCAGTCCGTGCAAAGACAAGTTAGTAAAACTCAAGCAAATCAACTTTCTGTAAGATTAGAATTACAAGCAGACTGTTTTGCTGGAATTTGGGTTAATAGAGCTCAAAAAGCTAGAAATATTTTAGAACCTGGTGATATCAAAGAAGCATTAAATGCAGCCGCAGCAATCGGAGATGACCGTCTACAAAAGCGAGCAAAGGGTTACGTTGTAACAGAATCATTCACTCATGGTAGTTCTGCACAAAGGGTTCGCTGGTTTAAACGTGGAGTACAAACGGGACAGTTAGACCAGTGTAATACTTTTGAGAGGGAGAATATTTAGTTGATACTCCCCACCCATAGGATGGGGGGGGGATTCTTGGTTCAACAACAAAACTTACCCTGACCCTGACAGATTCTCATTAGCCAAAATAGAGGCTAAGTCCTAATTGTTTCTTTCCCCTTTCTCCTAATCTCTTTCTCCTAACCACTTAATAATCTCTGCATTTACAACCTTTGGAGCTTCGTCATGGGGACAGTGACCAGCACCGGGGATAGGAACAACTTTGATATTTTTACCATTGGTTGCTGCATCTTGGTAAATGTTTGCTCCAGTAATGGGTGTCCATGGGTCGTCTGCTCCCCAAATTACTAGTATGGGTTGCTTTATTTTAGGTAATAATTCAGATGGACTCGGTCCTGGTGGTGCGGTGAGGATGGATGCAAAAACTTGCTGTGCCCCTGGTTCGCAAGATGGTTCATAAAGCATATCCACTAATTCATCCGTAACGGCACTGCGATCGCGGTAAACTTGATAAAGGGTACGACGAATTTGTGATTTGCGGCGAATATTGTTAAAAACGAACTTACCGGTGATAGGGTTACTAACTAATTTATTAAAACTTCCCATGACAAATCTTACAACTGGGTTGAGTTCCTGGGGACGATGACTTAAACCACCAGCGCAGTTAATTAATATTGCACCATCGGAAATTTCGGAATGATGTGCTAATATCATCAAACTTAATAATCCACCAATGGAGTTACCGATGAAAACTGCTGGTTCTTGGATATGCTCTGACCAAAAGTCTTTTAATAGTTCTACCCAAATTTCTGTAGTGTAATTTATTGGAGCCTTCTCGGAACCTCCGAAACCTAATAAGTCTAAAGCAAATACTTGATACCCCGCTTCTGCAAACACGGGTATATTTTTCTGCCAGTGCCCAATGGAAGCACCAAAACCATGTATCAATATTAAAGGTTTACAAGTGCCAGGAGTCTCTCCGTGCAATCTTTTTGGGGTTATCGCGTACTGAATTCTGTGACCTTGCCAATTCCATAAGTGCTTTTCAAGAGTATTACCTGGTAGTGATTCCTGTAGCTGATTCCCAGTCATTATTAATTTTCATATACTTTTCCACTACTTTTATATTAAGTTCTGAAAGTATAAAGATGAAGAAATAGTTTAATTAATTAGTTATTTAGAATAAGTATAATAAGGTGCTATTTAATACATTTATTTCTAATATTAACTCTTTAAGAGTAGTTTAGTATACGTTTTGATTTCAATTGTATTTTATTTACTAATGAAAAGAAGAGATAATTTTTAATAGTCCTCTTAGGTTATCTAAAATATGTTATAAACCCAGTAATTACGTCAAATAAAAGAAATACTGCCCTTTTTTCAAGATATCGAAATTATTTGTTTTACAGTTTATCTAAAATAGATAAGTTATATTGATAAGTATTTGTTATTTTACAAAGTATTTTCTTATGCCATTATAATGATTATATATGGGCGATATTTACTGTGAGCATATAGAATCTTAAATGTGTTAAATCTTTTCTAAGGCTTGTAAGTTTAGTTATTGAAAGTCATCTATCTTTTATATTTATTGGAAAAGATGTAATCAAATATTTATGATAGTCTAGATTGTTCCCCTTGATTTGACTTTGGTTAAAGCTTTTGTCCCATAACTAAGAAGATTGGTGGTGAGACACAGTTATCATCGCCAGAAGCTATGAAGTTTTCTTTTTAGCTCTGGATCATCATCAGGTTATTTGTATCCAGAGATAGATTTTTTTGTAAGTATATTTGACAGCAGTAACTGTCTGTTAGTGTTATCGGAGAACACGCTCTCTAGGTATATGATTTTTAACGGACAACACCAGGGAACTGTGAGGGAACAAACGACCTCTGAAAATGAGCTTTGTAAACACAGCTCTATCAGGAGGTTGACAAATTTATTTAACCAAAGAATAAATGATTTTCCAAGTCTTCTGCAATTGATTGTAAAAGAAGTTGCCCAAGTACTTGGGAAGGAATGGTTTTGTCTAATATTTTTAAACAACCCTCAAAGACATCAGTTAGAATTAGTTGCGAAAACTGGTATAAGTGCAGAGCAATTATCATTTCTAAAAACTAATAGTGCTGAATCTGAGTTATTAACTAAGGTTTTTGTCACTGGAAAATCCCAGTTTTCTCAAAAAGAGAACCAAGAGTTAGAAAATCTACAACCTTCTGAGGGTATAATTCCAAATTATATATATGCTGTAGCCATAGAGTCATCACAAGCTGGTAAGTTAGGGGTATTGGGTATTGGTAGTTGGAGTACTGCTGATAGATTCGATCTGGATGCACAAAATTTTGTAGATGCAATTGGAGAGATTGCAGCGATCGCTATCGATAACGCAACTCTTTTCAAATCTGCAAGGGAACGAGAAACTTTGTTAATCAGAGAGAACGAGATGCTGCGAAGAGATAATCTACAATTAGAGAAAACTAGACATCAAATCCAGCTACAAAATCTAGAACTTTTAGAAGTCGCACAATTAAAGTCTCAATTTCTATCTACAACTTCCCATGAGTTACGAACGCCATTAAATGTCATATTAGGTTTATCACAAGTTTTATTGCGTCAGCGTACATCTAGTCTTTCCGAACAACAGATAGATATTATTCAAAGAATACTTAATAATGGAAATCATTTACAAGCCTTAATTGATGATATGCTTTGTTTCGCAAGAGTTGAAGCAGGTCGTCTATCCTTTCAAACTGAAGAATTTAACCTAAAAGCCTTAATTATTGGTACTGTAAATGAATATCATTCTAGTGCAGAGCAAAAACGCTTGAGTCTGAATCATCGGATAGCGCTATATAATCCACTAGTTATGAATGACAAAATTCGTTTAAAGCAGCTTTTAAGCAAACTTTTGCAAAACGCTATTAAGTTTACCGAAGCTGGTACGATTGATGTTAAAGTCTGGGAAACAGAGGAAGATAAAATTACGATCGCTATTGAAGACACGGGTATTGGTATTGCTGAATACGATTTAGAGCAGATTTTTGAAGAATTTTGGCAAGTAGATCAAACTAATACTCGTAAGTATGGAGGGACTGGTTTGGGACTTGCGATCGCTAAATCTTTGGTAGAAATAATGGAAGGAAAAATTTTTGTCACTAGTAAAGTTGGTCAAGGTTCGATTTTTCGGATTGAATTACCCAGAGATGTTGAATGTAAGGGATGTAATTGGTAATTGTGTAGAGACCTTCGTGTGGAATGTCTACAGATATTAAGAAATATAAATTAGGTAAAATAACTTCTTTTCAAGGGTGTTTGTGTAGTTTACCCCACCATCCCACGTTTAAAAATTGTATGTTGTTTAATTTCTAATTCCTAAGATGGGGATTCAGTTTTTATTTTTCAATCCGTTAAACAAATAAAGGACTTACGCACAAACTATAGATTTACATCATACATTGCCATTTTATAAAGCGATCGCTCTATTGATGAATAGGCTACTACCAAGGCAAAATTATTATTTGATTTTCTTGTAGCGAATGCGTAAGTCCTCAAACAAAGAAAATTTTATAGCTTTTCATGAGCTGCTAGAATAATTTCCTCAGTTTCTTCCCAACCGATACAAGCATCAGTCACAGAAACCCCATATTTTAACTCTTGCAAATCCCTAGGAATCTTCTGATTGCCTTCATATAAATTAGATTCTAACATCATTCCTACAATAGATGAATTGCCATTAACAATTTGCTCTACCACATTCTCTAAAACCTTACCTTGTAGGCGATAGTCTTTATTAGAATTACCATGACTGCAATCAATTACAATTCTAGGTGGTAAATTTGCCTTCTTTAACTGTTCCTCAGTTGATTCTACATAACTACTTTCGTAGTTTGGTTTTCCACTACCACCCCGCAAAATTACATGACCGTAGCTATTACCTTTGGTTTGGACAATACTTACTTGTCCTTGTTGATTTATCCCAAGGAAATGATGGGGATTATTGGCTGAATGTAAAGCATTTAAAGCAACTTTAATATTACCATCCGTACCATTCTTAAAACCTACCGGCATAGAAATTCCACTTGACATTTCCCGGTGAGTTTGAGATTCTGCCGTACGTGCCCCAATTGCAGACCAGGAAATTAATTCCCCAATGTACTGGGGTATGATCGGGTCGAGAGCTTCTGTTCCAGCAGGCAATCCTAATTCTGCAATTTTCAGCAGTAAATTCCTTGCAGTTAGTATACCTTTTTCGATTTGGAACGAATCATTTATATCGGGATCATTAATTAATCCCTTCCATCCGACTGTGGTTCTGGGTTTTTCAAAATAAACTCTCATAATCAACAGTAGTTTATCTTGAACTTGTTCTTGTAATTTCTTCAGTCTTCGAGAATACTCTAAAGCTATTTCTGCATCATGGATAGAGCAAGGACCAATAACAATAAATTTCCGACGATTCTGGAAATCTAGAATATCTTGTATCTCTTTTCTATATTTAACAACGGTTTCTTCTGCTAACTTTGTTAAAGGCAACTTTGATTTAACTTCTTGTGGCGTTAGTAAAACGTGATAATTGGCAATGTTAGCGTCGAATAACTGATTTCGCATAGATGGTATCCCGTGATATGCGTCTTTGTTTCAAATCCGAATCAATTTTATTATTGTATATTGCAATTTACAGCTTTGAACAACTAGACATCAGAAATTCAGGATGATGGTGTTGATTCTAATTTTGAAGGTAAGTCTTTGATGGATAGGTGTTGCTGTAGATATATAGTTCTTTCTCAGCCCGTGAGAGGCTGGAGCTACAGTTACGAAACCCACTTCCGTGGGCTGAATTAAGCGCATCTTTACAAAGAAATGGTATAACAACCAAAATCTAAAAGCATTTATAGAACTTACTACAAGAAAGCGAATCTATATTAAGTGTAATTAAGCGTAAATTATGAAAATTGGTATTATTGGCGCAACTGGGATGATTGGACATCATACAGCTAATGCAGTGTTGAAAAACGGTCATCAGTTAGTTGTAATTCATAGAAAGTCTTCTAATTTATCATCAATTCAAGATTTAAACTTTACATCTAGTATCGGCGATTTAAACGATCAAAAATCTCTGATATCAGCATTATCTAACTTAGATGCCGTAATTAACTGCGCCGCCTATTATCCTACTAAACCCATACCTTGGAAAGAAGAAGTCAAAACCGCAGTTTCTCAGATGAACAACTTTTATCATGCTTGTGAGGCTGTAAATATAGGAAAAATCGTTTACTTAGGTGCAGCGATCGCTTTGCGTAAACCTAAAGGTTTTATCGCTTTATCAAAACATCCCGAAGAATTACCCGCTACAGAGGAATTTCTTTACCCTCAACGTCCCCAGGATAAAACCCCATACCTACAGGTGAAATGGGAGATGGATAAGTTAGCAATGGAAAAAGCTAAAGTTGGTTTACCAGTAGTTACAGCTATTCCTTCCATGTGCTTTGGAGAGTTTGATTCTACTCCATCCACGGGTAGATTGATTGTAGAAATTGCCAATCGTACTATTCCCGGTTATCTAAGAGGAAAACGCAATGTTATCTACACCGGTGATGCTGGAAAAGGTTTGGTATTAGCTTGTGAAAAAGGTAAACCCGGAGAAAGATATTTATTTACCAATCGTAATATTTCTACAGATGATTTAGTAAAAATTATTGCCAAAATCGCTCAAGTTCCTCCCCCAAAGCTAGTTATTCCCCTACCCATCGCCAAACTCGTATCCAAATTTCAAGAAAATAGGTATAATCTGCTTGGGGGAGAGTTACCTAAACTTACTTCATCAGCGATCGCGGTTATGGCTTCTGGACAGTTTTTAGATGGAAGTAAAGCGCGAAAAGAATTAGGTTTTCAACCCGAAGTTGATATTGAAGAAGCAATTAGTAGGGCATTTAATTGGTTTAAGGTACAAGGATATATCAAATAAGTAGGTATAAGGAGAAAGGGAAAAGGATAAAGGTTAAATTTATGGCAATCTTCCACTTTTTCCAAAATTAACTTTTTGAAATCAACTTTCCAAAACGGAGTGTATTCCTATCTCATTAAATAGCTCATTAGTATCATAGGTAAATTTTATAGAACCCCGGAAGGTATCTTTACAAATCTATGAATGGAATCAAGAAGCCTAAACGCGGTAGATAGCTTAGGGTTTCCTTTTTTTGTTCACTGCACCAAAGCCAAACCCATGTAGAAATGATGAGATGTTGGAAACTCAAAAAAGCTTTACCAAATACAGATAGAGTTATCTATACAGCCTCAGATTTATAGCTTGAAGAGTAAATATAGCCTTATAAGTGATGGCAAGGTAATGACCGTCTACTAGCGATCGCGCAAAATTAATTTGACCATTTTTTCATCAACAAACGCTTTAAATCCATATTTTTGCATAAGAATCATTATCATAACTGTTAAATAAATAATAGAACGATATAAAGAAATTTTTAAACAACTCTATATTCAGTCTCTATTAAATTAAATAGTTAAAAAGTAATGCCAGTGTTGAAAATTTCTAGCTTATCACCAAAAAAGTTTTTATATCCTGTAATAGCTTTTAGTTTAGTTGCAACTTCAGCAATATTTTCGAGTACAGTTACAGCCATCGCTGCACAACCAGAGGCTAATCGTTTCTACAAACTCACAACCAAGTTTTTAGAGAAGGAAAACAAATGTCTTGAAGGTAACAAATTAGCTCGAGGTTCGACCCTCAATGGTGCAGCATTTATGGACAACTGCCAAAATGTTACCGGACAACTTTGGAAGTTAGTACCGGCTGGAAATGGCTACTTTCGTCTGCAAACAAAGTTTCTAGAGAAGGAAAACAAATGTCTTGAAGGTAACAAATTAGCTCGAGGTTCGACCCTCAATGGTGCAGCATTTATGGACAACTGCCAAAATGTTACCGGACAACTTTGGAAGTTAGTACCGG
>JBCCDM010000278.1:0-8884 GCA_039030795.1 Cyanobacteria bacterium P01_A01_bin.84 | reverse complement strand
AACGTCTCTCATTATCAACGAGTAATTGCGATTGCTTCGCTCCACTCCGTTCCACTCGCAATGACAATCACAGCAACAACCAAGCAATCCCAAAATCTTCAACACCAACGAGTAATTATCAAACTGTCATTGCGAGGAACGTTCACCGTAAGGTGTTCCCAAAGGGTAGCAATCCCAACGTCTCTCATTACCAACGAGTAATTGCGATCGCTACACTCCGCGATCGCTCCGCGCAACTCCCTTGTGGTTATCGCTACCGACCCTACGGTTACGCTCTGCTAACGTCTCGGACAAAGTATATAAAGTATATATTTGCGCATTTGGAATTCTCCCTTACAATTTAATATTATGATTTTTTTTTCATCGCTCTATTGATTTATGAAGTATTTATGAAGCCAGCTTTATAGAAATTACAGTTAATAACCATATAATTTCGGAAGAGAAATATTGAAGAAGTCAGGTCTTGTGAAATCCCGTAAGTCCGGGAGTATTTATACAGAACTTGATACAAAGCAAGAAAAAGGGAAAAGGTGGTAAGAAATATTCTTACTCTTTTCCCATTAATTACAGCTTTTTTGAGAACTGGCTAACAATCTGTTAATAAGTAGGTGCAAGTTAAATTTACTTATGCAGTTTGTTGTTAGATAAATATTTATGGTTCGATAATTTATGATTTGATGGAATAAATATCGAATTTAGCAAAGGTAATGAAGCGAAGGTAATGAAGCAAATCTGTCAAGAACAAGTTGCTCAATCTTCTCAAAGCTGGCATGGTAAGCTCAACTTAGTTTACAAGGCTCACCAAGATAAAACTATATTAATTACAAGTCAAAATCAAGCACCATTAAAAGTACAACGTCCCTTTTATCCAGAAGGAAAGCAAGTTTGTCATAGCGTTATTTTACACACTGCTGGCGGTGTTGTGGGTGGAGATAAATTAAGCTGTAACTTTCATTTACAAGAGCGATCGCAGGCTTTAATTACTACAGCAGCAGCAGCTAAAATTTATCGCACCAATGGAATGCAAGCTAGACAAAATATACATATAAAAGTTGATGAAAATGCTTGTCTAGAATGGCTTCCTCAAGAAACAATAGTTTTTAATGGTGCAAATTATCGTCAGGATTTACGTGTAGAGTTAGCTCCAGGTGCATCCTGGATAGGATGGGAAATTACCAGATTTGGACGCAGCGCTAGAGGTGAGAAATTTATTCAAGGAGCATGGCGCAATTATACCGAAGTTTGGCAAAATGATAAGCCATTGTGGATAGACAGACAATATTTACCAGCTAATGAAGAAGTGTTTCATTCTCCCCACGGTTTAGCGGGAAAACCCCTTGTGGGTAACTTAGTTTATTTAGGAAAACCTGTTTCTCAAGAGATTGTTGAACAAATACGCGGACTTTGGGAAAAATTAGACTTACAAAAATCAGACTTACAAAAATTAGACTTACAAAAATTAGATTTATCAAAAGTCCCCTCCTCCTACGGTGTTACTCGTTTAGAAAATGGAGTTTTGTGTAGATATCGTGGCGATCGCTTGTCTGAGGTGAGAGACTGGTTTATTAGTGTTTGGCAGTTATTACGGATGGATTTTCTAAGTCGTGGTGCCTGTTTACCAAGGGTTTGGATGCTTTAATTGAAATCTTAGAATATACAAATGGAGTAAAAAATGCAGTTAACACCACAGGAGAAAGATAAACTATTAATCTTCACAGCTGCTTTATTAGCAGAAAGACGTAAGAACAAGGGTTTAAAGTTAAACTATCCCGAAGCGATCGCTTATATCAGTGCTGAAATCTTAGAAGGTGCAAGGGAAGGCAAGACAGTTAGTGAGTTAATGAGTTATGGGACTACTTTATTAACACCAGATGATGTCATCGAAGGTATACCAGAAATGATATCTGAAGTACAAATAGAAGCTACTTTCCCCGACGGAACCAAGTTAGTTACAGTCCACAATCCAATTAGATAACATGGTTTTTAAAGATTTTTAGATTAAATTGTAGATTAAATTGTAGATTAAATTTTAAATTAAATTTTAGATTAAATTGTAGATTAAATTAGAAAGCAACTTGAAAATCAAACCCGATCTAAATGGGAGCATCCCGTCAGGTGTAAAAACACATATTTGTCATTGCGAGCGATCCGGAAATGGAGCATTAGCTAGCGCTATGGGGGAGCAAACGTATAACGTCTCCGATAGAGGAAGCGATCAACAACTAGATTTTGCGATCGCTAACATTCCACTACGCTACATACCCTACGGGAAGACTTCGTCAACGCAATGACAATCTAAATTTTGGTCAATTTGCCTGCATTGGGATGCTCCCATCTAAATTAGCTGTTCTCATAAACAAGTACACTGAAATACCACTTTTTTCCTTCCACAATTAAAACATTAAGATTCAACTTATAACTTCTTAATATAAATTAAGGGAAGCCAATAGCTAAAAGCTCAACTTCACCACAATTCAAATTCAAATTCAAATTCAAATTCAAATTAAATCTAAATCATGATACCCGGAGAAATTATTACCCGAGAAGGTGAAATCGAATTAAATGCAGGTTCTCCCACAATTAAATTACAAATTGCTAATACGGGAGATAGACCCATACAAGTAGGTTCCCACTTTCATTTTTACGAAGTCAACGAAGCACTAACTTTTGATAGAGAACAAGCAAAAGGAATGCGTCTGGATATCCCAGCAGGAACAGCTGTTAGATTTGAACCGGGAGACGAGAAACAAGTAACATTAATACCCCTAAAGGGTACTCGTCAAGTTTATGGATTCAATGCCAAAATTAACGGACAACTAACAGATTCTTAGAGTTCAAAAATTCAAATATATAGATTTGACATCAGTGGGGGAGTTGGGGAATCAGCATCTCTGAAATACGTAATTTATCATCATGATTGCGTAGGTTCTATTATATGTTAGATAAATTTTCTCAACTCAACCTATGTCCTTACTTACTTTACCTAGATTAAATTTAGAATTTATAACTACCCTCAAAGGATGTGTTTCTCTAATTCGAGACCCAAGTCAAACAGAATCTGTATTTGACATTGTCGAAGGAATGAGGAATACAAATGCTAGTAAATTTGCCCTTAAGTATATTCAATCCCATCCTGAAGTAGATAAAATAATTCAAGAACGCCACATTCCCGATATTCCGAACATAGAAGCATTATTAAAATATCCCCAAACATCATTAGGATACACTTACGCTTCATATATTAAAGAATCAAACTTCCAAGCAGATTTTTACCGCAAACTGAAAGTCAAAGATGATATTAGCTATGTGCTTCTGCGTATGAGACAATCTCACGATATTTGGCACATAGTAACAGGTTTCGGAACAGACTCAATAGGTGAACTAGGATTACAAGCATTTAGTTTGGCTCAAACTCGTCTACCCCTACCAGTAATTTTATTAGCAGGGGGACTTGTCAGAACACTCTTAAAATCTCCAGAAACCTTGGGAAACTTACTTGAACAGATTGCTATAGGATACCGTATGGGTGCAAAAGCGAAACCTTTCCTTGCTCAAAAGTGGGAAGAAAACTGGAATAAACCCTTGGATGAAATCAGAAAAGAGTTAAATGTCGAACTGGTAGAAACTTATATTCCTTAATTTCATATTTAAGATATTTTGATATTTTATTACATTATCTTTTCAAATCTGTATGATTTAAAATCATGACTAAAAATAAAAAATCTCATCCCCTCCTGAAAGCGGATAAAATCAAACAATTACCCAAACTGCAATTTTCTCATCCTTTCAATCCCAACTCAGAAATAAGTGGATTTTCTCTCAGCGAAGCAGTTGGTCTACAGCGTATAGGATTCCATCTCGCAACAATACATCCAGGGAAAGAATCATTCATCTATCATTCCCACGAATTTGAAGAAGAATTTATTTACATCCTTTCTGGAAAAGCTATAGCTGAAATTGATAATGAAGAGTTTGAAATAGAACCAGGTGACTTTATGGGGTTTCCTACCCCTTCAGTCCCACATCATCTCCGTAATCCTTTTGAAGAAGACTTGATTTATATCATGGGTGGAGAAAAGCGCGAGTATGAAGTCGTAGATTTTCCAAATTTAAAAAAACGAATGTTTCGTAACGGTCAGCAAATGCAAATAGCTGATTTAAATAACCTTCAATCAATGGGTTGAGGGGAATCTTCTCGGAATTTCTCGTGAAACTTGGGAGTCATAGTCTATGACCTTTTACGCGATCGCATTATACCAATGTGATTAAGCAATACGACAAATGTATCTTTTGACACTCCCCATCAATAAATTGATGGGGATTCTTAGCTCACAGGGATTCCAATGAATTTACCCTCACTAAGCATCTTGACCCTTCGGGTTCGCAGTTGTTCATGGGGGAAACCCCCAAGACCACACTGTCTCACCGTATGCCCTACGGCTGCAAGTCCCCTAATTAAGACTACTTGAGCGGCTGCAACGTCTCTATCGGTTTGATAGCTGCAATTATCGCACTTATGAACACGTTGAGCTAACGTTTTTTTACCTGTCTCGTGCTGACAATTAGGACATATTTGAGAAGTTTTTCTAGAGTCTACTTTTTGGAAATAAACACCACGCTTAAAACAGACTTGTTCAAGTATGTTGAAGAATTGCACACCACACCCCCATAATTAGAAATTAGGGGCACTGTGCGCGGTTCTGGTAGAGACGTTCTTAGGAGCGGTCTCTACCATGAAATTGTTGTAATCATTTTTTGATCTGGTCAGGACTTACGCAAACCCTACGTAATTTCCTACGTAATTCTGTCCGAGACGTTAGCTAGTGGTACACTGCGTGAATGCGTAGCATATCCGTTAGGACTTTACGTTTGCAATATATAAGCTCTGTCGAACACCCTCTCTCCGCGTGTCCGATAGGACTTATGCTTTCCTACACATAGTGAGCGTCGCTCCAGACAAATCTTCGTTGCGTAAGTCCTTTTAGTATTAGAAAAGTTCAATTACAGAAAAATTACTGAGCATTTATATTAACTTATTAAGCTATATATATTTTGGCTATATTTTCCAGTAAAATTTTTCTCTAAGAAATTATGCTGAAATGAAAAAGCGGCAAAACAAGTTTGCTCATTTAACAGCAATAGAAAGAACTTACTTATCATATCCAGCAAAAGTATTACTAGCAAAACAGTTATTGAAAGGTAATATCTTAGACTTTGGCTGTGGTTTTGGTAATGATATTAAAATACTTCGAGAGAAAGGGTTTAATATTGATGGGTACGATCCTTGTTATTTCCCAAACTATCCCAAAGGTAAGTTTGACACGGTAATCTGCTTTTACGTCCTCAATGTGTTATTCCCTGAAGAGCAAACAAGTGTAATTATGGGGGTATCTCATTTACTAAAACCTGGAGGGAAAGCATATTTTGCAGTGAGAAGAGATATCAGCAGGGAGGGATTTCGAGAACATTACATTCACAAAAAGCCTACTTATCAATGTATTGTTAAATTACCTTTTCAATCTATATATTTAAACGAAAACTGCGAAATTTACGAATACACTCAATATAATTATCAGAAAAATTCAGAAAATCGCTGTATATTTTGCAATCCTCGCAGAAGTTTAACTTTACTAACTGAATCTGCGACAGCTTACGCTATTCTTGATGGTTATCCAGTTAGTAAAGGACACACATTAGTTATTCCCAAACGTCATGTTAGTAATTATTTTGAATTACCATTTAAAGAACAATCAGCTTGTTGGTTAATGGTTAATAAGGTCCAAGAAATACTAAATCAAGAATTTATACCAGATGGTTTTAATGTGGGAATGAACGTGAATAGAAATGCAGGACAAAATGTTATGCACGCTACAATTCATGTTATCCCTCGTTATCAAGGTGATGCGGAAGGTAATAGAGGTGGAATACGACGGGTGATTCCTAAAATGTAATTTTCTGAAAAATAGTTAGTTTATTTTATTTTATTTATCAATACCCATAACAAAGACCAGTTGTCAAATACGGAATGGAAATTATTATTCTGTGTAGCTTTTATCACTACAAAAATTACATAACTTAATATTTAAAGTTAGAAAAAAATATGATTTTCAAAGCTTGTAATACGTTTATCCTGTTTTTATTAGGTTAATAAATAGATTTTAACTGGATATCAACCTACTAATTGATTAAAAAAATATACGGCTCTACAGATTTTAAAAAATCATAATACACTAAAATTGCCTGTAATCTCGTAATTAAATAGGAATATTTTTTAATTACTCCGAAATATAAATTTTTATCAATTAAATATTACAAATTATATATACAAAATTATGATAGATTTTCGCTAATTGAATCCATTCGATTCCGATCTACTTATACCCCAAGCAATTGTTTCACGATGGGTAAAACCATTTCTGCATTTTTCTGATTAATTTGATTAATATCCTCAGTTTCATCTGTAAACCGGTCCCTCACAGCTTTTTTCGCTTTTTCCCCCATCTGACGACGTTCGGGTGTGGTAAATGTAGCGAAGGTGCGACGGAGTAATGGTAGTAAAGTAATAAAGCTTTCTTCTGATAGATTACTTACCCAATCATCAAGCACTTGCCATAAAATATCATCGTGGAGAAGTAATAAACCGCTACCTTTAAGAAAACCCTCTACCCATGCTCCGGCTTGATTTGGTTCTGTAACAGTAGAGAGTGCTAAACCCATACGATGTGCTGAGGTCGCAACATCAAATATACCTGCATCAAGCAGTAATCGTAAGCAACGTCCAGTAACTAAACCGTGTACATTGGGGTTATCTACGATTTTTGCTAAAATTTGTCTCCAGAGGTGACTATACTCCTGGTTTTGCAATAAAGAAATAGCACCATTTACCTTAACTATATTTTCGTACATTAAGTTAGCTGCATCGTCATCTAAAGATGCGATCGCGCTAGGTAAACCGATACAAATTCTAGTAACTAGTCCATCAACTACATGACTTATCATTCCTGTATCTGTTTGACGGACATTACCGTAACGAATTACGTTAGTTAGAGGTGGTAATGCTGCCATCAAGTAAGTTACATCCCGGGTTTTGGCTGCAAGATTTTCTAATTGTGACATTAGATAAGTTACAGCTTCGGGGAGGTCTGCGAGAATAACTTTATCTAATAAGTTTGTCAGGACTGGTAAGTCTTCTGCTTTTTGGGTTGCATCGCAAACTTTGGAAATCCCAGCATCGCGAACAGTGTTACCCCAAATACCAGCTTCAATTAAGTTGACTGCAAATTCTGGATGCCATAATACTTTCCAGTATTCATGAAAGGTACCTTTTTTACCATAATTTTTTTGCAACACTCCCCAAGGAATATCCAATATATTTAAACGGTGGAGAAGATGCGATCGCGCTAGGTCGTTTTCTTTACGCAGGTCTAAATCGTAACTTTTTTCGGTTGCCTCTGCCGACATTCGCAAGCGTTTTTGCTGTCTGATTACATCTTGCTGTAATGGCACCATGGGAGTATCTTCGGGTACTTTACCCAATCTTTCTCCGACAATCAGTTTATCGTGAATTAGCTCCATAGGTAATTCCCTACCAAAACAAAATACTGCTTGAGCAGCTTCGTTCAATTCTGGCAAACCAGGTAAAGGATGATTTCTTAAAGCAGCTAAGGAATCTGCTAAGCGTACTGCTTCAATTACATGGGCTGAGGAAGCATCTAAATCTTCTTCCCGTAGTAAATGTGCAACTTTGGTCATCCAACCAATGGAAATAGAACTGTGAGAATTAGTAATATCAGAATTAACTTTACCTATAGACTGTTCCCAAAGATGGTCATACCAACCAGGAGACTCAATTCCAGCACCATAACCGCTACTATAAGCTAATCTTCCATAAGTCCAAGGAACCCATGTTACCTCTACTTTTATTTTAGGTAAACCCTTCAATAAAGCAGTATCTTCTTTGGCTGGAGACATATGTAAAAGTGCGGGACTATGCCAAGCACCGCAAATAACCGCAATCCGTTCAAAACCCTGCTTTTGTGCAGAACGGATAGTTTTCCGCATATAAGCTTCCCGCTTAGCTTCTAGAGGATTTTGCACTGCTGATAGCTCTTGTCTTGCTACCGTCATCGTCTCCAAAATAGCAGTAAATAAATCTACACTATTGCTACGAGTTTCCACCATGTGCTCCCACCACCTTTCGCGATCGCTATAACCAGCAGCTTGGGCGAGTAATCCTAAAGGGTCTTGGGTAATTTGAAGATTTTGAATTTCCGATTCTTTCTTTTCTTGGTTACTTTTCTCTTCTTTTGGATTTGCTTGATTTTTGTTATCTTCTAGAATTCCCATTCGATGACTTTGGGGTAAATCCATAAATCGTAGGGGAATATTATTACTCAAACCATACTTTATTCCCTGCCATTCCGGAGAAAAAACCGCAAAAGGATAGTAAACGCACTCTTGAGGATTATCCGGTCGATAAATCAACAAAGCCACCGGAGGTTTCATTCTTTCTGAAGCGACAAATGACAGCAGCCCCTCAGCTTCCGGAGGAGCTTCTATAAGAATTACATCTGGTTCCAACTCTTCTAGTCCTCGAGACAAACTACGTGCAGAACCAGGACCGTGATGACGGATACCAAAAATATGAGTAGTCAAGTCGCTTTGCTCCAATTCAAAATTCAAAATTCAAAATCCAAAATTCAAAATTCAAAATTCAAAAGAAGATAAATTATTTGTTAATTGATTAACTTGTATCGAGCGATAAATAGGGCTTGCTGAAAAAGCTTAGAAATTTAAAATAGAACCCACAGAGTTTAAAAATATTAGGTTTTGCGGCTTGAATTCTAAATTTAAGCAATAATTTTGTAAAAAAGTGCAAGGGTTT
>JBCCDM010000277.1:0-8911 GCA_039030795.1 Cyanobacteria bacterium P01_A01_bin.84 | reverse complement strand
CGTTGTGTTTCTTTCGGATTTTCTTCAATGTGATTCAGAATAGAACTCATATTTTTGTATCAAAAACATTTACAATATTTTTTTTACCACAGAATATTACTATTTTGGAGATGTCTATTGGTTCCTTGAAATTGATTTCAAGGCGGGAAGAAAGGGCTTAACGACAATGGTGAAAGATATGAATTTAACCCCACCTCAAAGCAGCAGTCATCACCGGAGCATCCCAAAGTCGAACCATCTCATCATCAACTTTGAGCAAAGTGATAGAACAACCCTGCATATCCAACGAAGTGATATAAGAACCTATTAAATTACGGACAATTTTCAATCCTTTGGCTTCACACACCTGCGCTAATTTCCGATAAACAATGTACAACTCGCTCAGGGGAGTACCACCCATACCATTAACAAAAGCCAAAACATTACTACCACTTTCCAACGGTGAATCTATCAATTCCACATCTACCCACTCACCTTGTTGTTCTTCCCATTGTCGTACTGTACGGGTATATGCCGAATCTTCAATAATCCCTAGCGCTAGAGTTTCGGTAATATCATCCGCAGGTGCAATTGACATTCGCTCTCTTCCCGGTTCCCCATGAATACCGCAACCCATTTCAATTTCGCGATCGCCCAATTCAAAAGTCGGCGAACCTTTTGCAGGTACGGTACAGGAAGTCAGCGCCATACCCATACTTCGTCCATACTGATTAACCCTGATACATAAATCTGCAATTTGTTGTAAATCGTAACCTTGTTTTGCTGCTGCTCCACAAATTTTCTCTGCAAGTATTGTGGTTCCTACACCCCGACGACCTTGAGTATAAAGACTGTCTTTAACTGCGACATCATCATCAATTAAAATATTCAAAACCCGCATACCTTCACTACGGGCTAATTCTATAGCCATTTCAAAATTCATCACATCGCCACTATAATTTTTAACAATGTTTAAAATACCAGCACCACCATCAACCTGTTTTGCAGCAGCTAGCATTTGATCGGGAGTTGGAGAAGTGAAAACCTCACCAGGACAAGTAGCATCCAACATTCCCATACCCACGAAACCAGCGTGCATTGGTTCGTGACCGCTTCCACCACCAGAGATAAGGGCTACTTTTCCTGTCACAGGTGCATCAGCGTGATATACAAAAGTGGGTGCAAAATTTACTTTAATTAAATCCCCATGAGCAACAGCCATTCCTTCTAAAGTTTCGCGGACAAAATCATTAGGCTGGTTAATCAACTTTTTCATAATTGTTCTGTTAGATAACCCTTGGCTATGGTGCTAATTTTGCAAAAATATTCGCTGTCCTCCCAGGGCGCAAACATTTTTACCGCCTTATATCCCACCGCTTCCCTAGCGGATAAGCGGCGGACTTACGGCAATATAGTTAAATTTCAAAAGTGAAGAGTTATTGTCGTCAATTATATCATTTCAATTCAAAGACAATAACTCAAATCTTGCACCTATACGTATAAATAGTCAAATATAAAATATTAAGTAACAAATAATACTATTAATTCAAGATTTATTCAGTCCTCTTTTAGAGGACTTCGTTTATAAGCCTGGAGAGCAGCGCGGTCCTGGGGGTTTCCCCCATGAGCGACTGCGGAGACTTCCAGTCCTAGGCGCTCGGGAATACTGAGTATTATTTATCTACATGACTTTCTTGGTGCAAGATATGACATAATATAGATCGGTTCTAAACCATAAGGAATTAAGACTTATGCACTTGTAACAGAAAATAAAGCTTTGGGTTGGCGTAGCCTGCCCCTTAGAACTTAAAATAAAATGATTATAAAATGATTATTTATTTTTGGCGTTCCGTTAAAGGCTTAAAACCTTTATTTTAACTAACTTAAAGATAATTACTTCTCACTGCTTAACAATTTAGTGGATGCAAAGAATGAGCTTCTATGTCATCCTATAAAAGAGAATTAATTCGGCGAGCATTTTTGTTCTTAGTATTGGTAGGTTTTTCCCTTTTGGTATTTACAAACTTTTCTCCGAAATTTAAATCTCTACACAACGACAATTTTGGAGATAATCGATGTCGATTTACGTAGGCAACCTCTCTTATGAAGTTACCCAAGACAACTTGAGTGCTGTTTTTGCAGAGTATGGTACTGTAAAGCGCGTTCAACTACCTACTGACCGCGAAACTGGACAAGTACGTGGTTTCGGATTTGTGGAAATGGGAAGTGAAGCTGAAGAAACAGCTGCTATTGAAGCTCTTGATGGTGCTGAATGGATGGGTCGCGACCTTAAAGTTAACAAAGCTAAGCCTAGAGAAGACAGAAGCTCTTCTGGTGGTAATCGCGGTGGATATGGTGGCGGTAGAAATCGTTACTAAGTAAGTTTTGAATTCAATTATAGTGCTGTCTTTCCCTTAATAATAGTGAAATGGATTAGGGAAGGATAGCTTTTTTTATTTTTGATCATAATGTGAAAATAATTTAACAATAATTTAAGATTTATGATTCATTGAGAAACGATATTACTTGGGCAAAGCTTCAGGATTTGGTGTGAACTATTACAGGATTTTTATTTCTCCTGTTCATAGTAAGAGAAGGTCTCAAATATTTAAAAGTATCTAAAAATAAAAATATATTTCTCTTGTAGATAAACGCCTTAAGTATTAAGCCACATTATAATCAACATCAACATCATCTACAATTGGTTGATATTCCTTGCTACTAAATGGACTAAATCCGGATTGACATTCTGCTGTTAAATTACACATTAACCGTAGTTGTAATGGTGTTGGTGCAGGATTTACTCTTTCAACTTGAACTTTAACATGGTTAGGATTTTCTTCCATTAGTACAATAAAATCATTATTAAGATATCGTGGACAATAACCGACACAATGATGATCTTCCGTACATAGCATTAATGCTTTAGAATCATAGGGATTTTGCAATTCGTGAGATATATACAATAATTCGTCAGGTTCAAATTTAAGAATCCTTTCAACTGAACATGATGGAAAATATCTTAACCCACGTGCAAAAAATTTGATCTCATATAAACCGTTTTCATTTTTGGTTGGACAAGGAAATACTTCCAGAGTATCTGTAGCTTTTTTACCGCCACTACGAGCTAAAATATCAATAGGTTCGTCTTCATTTTCAGGAATATTTAACCGTTCAATATAATTTTTATAATCGGGGCGAGAACGAGGCATAACTCGATTAGAGAACAATGGAAAAACTATTGTTGATTTATATACACAATGGAATTCAGGAAAAGAATACAAACCGTTGAAACTGCATTTATCTCTAGCTTCCACAGCTCCTTTTAAATACACAAATTTGTACTCTTCCCCATCATAAGTTAAGCGACCTATGGGATACCATGTACGACTATTTGGGTCTTGCCAAGCTAGAAATAGGGTTTTCATATAGAAAATTATTTAGACATAAAACTCTAAAAGATGTATGTCAGTTATAAGAGATATTGTACTCCGATATCGGTACACAACAATGTCATTGAGTAACACAATTCTAATTGGCTGATTTTATAAGCTTTTACGCAGTTGAAGTAATCTACTTTGATTCAATTCCAGTACTTTCTGTGCAAATTTTATAGCACTTGCTGATATCCGTTCTTGTGGAATGCGCTCAAATAGTTCTAAAGTACTTGTAGATGATATATTTGCTAAACAGTCTAACCAAAATAAAGCTGCATTAGGATAACGTTGTGCAGCTTGGTAAAACACATCAAATGTTTTAAGGGTTGTTTTATCGCCTACTTGAGCATAAAAAGCTGAAGGAGATTTATTGATGTATGCTTTTACAGAAAAGCCAGAATCGTTTGTTTTCAGTCTTTCTTTCCGTTTTTTGTCCAATAACTCTCTACCAAGACAAGAAGCATGGTCATAAGTCGGGGCTAAATAAGTTTTGTTAACTAAATTGACAAATGCCCAGTTCTCATGATGTCTATCAGTATTACCAATCCAAGCATCTAAAAGTATATAACCAACGAAAATCTCTACAGCTTTAGTTATACCTTCTGGTGGATTCCAACCCACAGGTAAATTAATTGAATTACTTGCGATCGCATCTAATACAGAATTGATTGTATGTTGAGGAGGGCTTTTGATATCTCTGAGATAACCTGGTACTATCCTAGACAAAATTTCATTACCAAAAGTAAGACTACCTCCTTCAGGCAAAAAATATGGTGAGAGAATTCCTTTCTTTCCTTGGAATCTCGCTAATTCATATTTAGCATGAGGTAATTGCAATAATTCGGATAAATGAGCTGCAATCTTTTCTGACCAATCTTCACCCGTATTCGGTCTAGCTTTTTTATATAAACACCTACCAAGACTTTCATGATCAAACCAAAACTTTTCTTTGGTTCCTATTTGTTCATCTTCACTAGGGGCATCTAGTGCAATTTCAATTATCGGAAAATAATCTGCCATTGATGTATTATTTCATAAACTACATTATGGCAAAAGTAAATCATTTCCTAACTCGCAGCTAATTGATTCTACCCATAGATATAAGATAAATCTTACTCATGTAACAATTATTACGCTGCTGTTTTATACTCATTTCTTTGCCCATAAATATACCCCAGCAATAGTTCCCAGCAGTACTAACACCGAAGGAATAAAAGGTACCCAATAAGCTTGTATTAATAATACTTGTGCAAGTAAATATAGTATGACGGCAGAAATACTGGTCACTAATATTAAGATAGATATTTGTTTCCTACCAAACCAAGCTGAAATTGCACCAATCATTGACCAGATAAAAATCCAAATTATTTCTATGGGTGACGACCAAACTTTTAATAGGGGACGATTGTTTAAAACTGTACTGAGGATTTGACTAGTCATATGGGCATGAATTATTACTCCCGGCATATTTTTATCTAGTTGTTTTCCGTAAGGAGTAGCCCAATAGTCTGGTAAGTCACCTTTGGAGGATATACCTACTAAAACTATACGGTTTTTGATATATTTTGCATCAACTTCACCATCCAGAATTTGCCTTAAGGTAACTATGGGTGCAATTTGTTTAGTGATGCGATAGTTAAGTAATATTTGTCCTCCATTGGCATCAATGTTTTGATAACCTCCTGTATAAGAATGAATAGCAGGAATTACAGTTTTACCTATTTGTAAGTTGTTTTCTGAATTAAATGTAGGATAAGTACTCTGGAGATGTAGGTATCTAAATGCAAGTTCTAAACTTAATGCATATTGACTCCTACATAAAGAAGCAACTTCGGAATTCATATAGAGGAGATGACGACGCACGACTTGATCTGAGTCTAAGATAAAGTCGCTAAATCCTATATTATCCAAGGGGAGTTCTGGTGGTGGGGCAATACCGTTAGTATTAACAATACTATTACTATCTCCTCCTTTACAAACGCCAATAATATTATTGCTATTTTGTAATGTGGTCTTGAGTTTCGGGAGTTCTGCGGGAAAGTCACGGTAAATATCTAAACCTATAAATTTAGGCTGAGATGCTTGTAGTTTTTCAATTAGCTGATTCAGATAATTGTCAGATATAGAAGTTCCCTTTAGATTCTCACCTTTACGTCTTTGTAAATTTAAGTCTGCATCATCAATGGTAACTATTAATAACCGCGAATCAACCCCTTCATCTATAAAAAGGGAACGCGATCGCATCATATAATCAAAGGCTGATAATTCCCAGTTTTGTAGCAGTCCGATAAATCTGATTCCAGATACCACTGCTGTCATTACTACACTGGAAATTAAAATTTTGTTTAAAGAAAGTTTGTTTAAAGAAAGTTTTTTTTCTAGTTCTGGTTTGACAAGTGGAGGAGAATCCGTAATATCTTGTACTGGAGTGTCTATAAAATCACTCCATTTTAAGGGAGTTTGAGCTGGATTTTGACAGATTACTGGCAGCCATGTAGCACAAGGATACTTATCTTCCAATCCCTGTAAGCGTTCTCGGGAACTTCTGACGGATTGATAAAATGATTCTCCGCTCGAAAAGTCTTGTAAAAAATATTTCAAAAACTGCTGCGCAACTAAATCTGGGACGGGTTCCCGCATGACAATCATTTGAGGAATATGCAAAGATGTTAATTCCCTTGCTAAACCTAAACCATCGCAGGAGTTAAAAATAGCTAACTGTAACCCTTTTTTTACAGCTTTTCTCAAAGCATACTGCAATTCACCAATAGTTAAACTATCGGTTTGATTGAGATAAATTAGACCTGATGCATCGTTCTCACTACTAGAACTATGTCCAGCAAAAAATAGAATGTCCCATTCATGATTCCAAAGAGACTCAGTTAACTGTTGGCGTTGGGGTTCAACTAAAAAAGTTACATTAGCATCAGGTAATCCCTGTAATAATACTTGGTCTGCTTCAGTATCGATACCTTGACTATTACCAACAATCGCCAAAATATTAACTTGAGAATTGGGTTGATAAAACAGTTGAATCCGTTCGTAACTCGGAGATGCTAAACTTATTTCCGCCTGGGGATAACGTTCTAATAAATCCCAAGAATGCCAAGGTAAGCGCTGTAACTGACTATCTTCTGTTTGTAAAATTACCCGAATAATATCAGTAGGTAATAACTTTTCTAACCACTTTTCCCGTAGAGGACGAAAACCCTCATCCTGTAACCAAGAATTGAACCGCGATCGCAAAATTCTAGCACTGCTAACACATTCGTGAGTCACAGAAACATTCGTCACCTGTACCCTATGTGCCCCTAACCGATAAGCTTGACCTAAACGTCGATAACTAGATTGCCAATGAGAATAATATAAAGGCATTTCTGGTAAGGGTGCCAGCTTTCCAGTAATTTCAACTTCCGGTAATTTTCCTTCTACCCCTATTGCTAGAGTAACAGCAAACCCACTCTCAAAATTTCCTTCACCAATTTTTATAATGACTAACTTATTTATGCTCATTTTTGAAGAGAACGGAGGTCGAAATGCTTTTGGCTTTTAGCTTCTTAATACTTAGGTAATAGGTAACAGCTAAGTGTTCTTGTAAATTACTTAAAAATATTTTTTAAAAGGTTAAATAAAAGTTTATACAAATTAATTGAATGTAAATTGAGTGCCAATTGAATCTAGATTTAGATAAGCAACCAGTCAAGAATAATATTCTATCAAAATTCATTCTCTATCAAACCGAAAAGAATTGCAAAGCAAACATTAGTCAAACTTGCATTTAAACTTGTAGTTTATTTATACTAATACATCTATAATCATACTCAGTTGCACTCTTCAGTTGCACTCTATTGTTGTAGCTCCTGGATTGAGTGAGATTTGGATTTAGTGAGATTGCTATTCTATGATAGCTGATGGGTCTACTTTCCATTCCCTTTCATACTCAAAGAGAAGTTAGTTGCTACGTGTCTATGATGTACAGAATACTATCTTTGACTAAAATACTGGCATTAAACTTATAAGACTTGTGAGAATGGGAGAATAATCAATCTTTTATTCCTTTTTCCTGGTTCTTTCTTAGATTCTAAGTTCTGAATTCCGTAATTAAATCCGAAAACTTTCTGTAACACTTGCATTTCCAAGAGATACCCTGACGCTAAATCCCTCATCTGTTTCCCCATGTAAGCGTAGTTGAATGTAATTGTCTGCACTTCTAGCTAATGCTTCCAAAAACATCATTTCTGATTCATCCAACACTTCCAGGTGTATTCCTTCGGGTAAGTAAGGTTGATTCCCTGTAGGATGCAATTGCAAGCAAATATCAGTTTGTTGTTGGTTTTGAGGAGTAATTTCCACTACCAAAATCACTGGATTATTACCTACAATTAAACCCAAATCAATTAATTTAGCTCTTTTAATCAGATTTGTACTCAGATTTGCTGAGAGAGCATCTATCGTATCCGCAGAACGAAAAGCATAAGCAGGTCTAAGTTCTGACTGATTCCATAAAGACTCTAAATTTTCCCAACCTTTTTCAAATACACCATTTACCCATTCACCCAAATTTACTAACTGATTAGTTATTGACTCCTGATTTACCAACTGACGGGAACTTTCCAAGTAATCCATCATCTCTTCAGGAGCTTGGAACTGATTTAAAGGAACTTCTTCAGCATCCACAGAAGGTACAAAACCTAGAATTTTCGCTTCCAATAGAGAATCATCTATCTCCACTGCAAAATAACCAACCCTTTCTTCCCAAGTTTCTGGGGGAATGTGACATACTTCCTGATTAGGTAAAACTGGACGACATTCAACCCGTCCCCATTCTGGTATTTCCAAGTCAGCAACATTACTAACCAAGCGAGTAACCGGATTCCATGCATCACAACTAGTTGTCTTAGTTGAAATACCCATCATCTGTAAATAATCATTTACCACCAGCACCGCAAGGGTATTTAGCTGTACCTGTTTCGCTTTACCTAAATTAGGTTGTTTGGATGCAAAATTTTCCGAAATTTCTCTACTTGAACTTGTAATTGGTAACGGTAGAGCAAAATTATCTAAACCAAAGTTATCTAAATCATAATCATAAGTAGAACGGCTCATTATTTTTTAATTTCCTAACTAAACTAAATACTGCTATATGTATATCACTCTTATTTCATAAATTTATGCAATATTGAGGGCATAAAGTCATAAAGAGTAAGGGAGAAAAAAGAACATCTCAATTTTACAAAAAGCCTGTATGCTAGAAGCCTGGTGCTCCCATAATTATTAGCCACAAAGGTAGATTTTGTTTTTCTAGCCTTAACTTTTGGGGATATTGGGTTAAAAAAATATGGTTCTTCAGGACATAGTATGCTAAACAATTAACAAAAAACTTTGAAACACTTATTATTAAAGGCTATTAGAGCATCAAGGTGAGTTATTGAATATATCTTTATTTTTTTATGTGACTCTTTCTCCTTCTGCCTTCTGCCATCTGACTTCTGCCT
>JBCCDM010000276.1:0-8964 GCA_039030795.1 Cyanobacteria bacterium P01_A01_bin.84 | reverse complement strand
TCTCTTTTTCAATAAATTGTGAACTTCACGCTACAGTGTCAACTACAGCTAGGAAAGTTCTTTATTTTCTCCTTACAAATTCTACTCAATTTATCAATGCCTTCTACTGTACTAACGCTCTAGCTAGTTTTGCTGTTGTAGAAAAAAATCAAAATTATTACCAAAATGGGGAACATTCTGTTCCCCAATAAACTTTAATTCCATTACTTCTAGCTATTAGCTTGAATGGTATTAGTTAGGAATTAACTGCGGTTTTCAACAAGAATTAGCTAAAAGCAAAAAGCTAATTGATAAAGAGCAATGAAAGCAGATTATGATACCGAACAATAAAAAAGCGCATTTCCCATATAAAACTAGCAGTTCGCTAGTAAAAAGTTAATATCACAATCAATGCATTAATTCCAATTAGCAGCAACGATTTCAGCTAAATCAAGAACTCTTTGGCTGTAACCCCACTCGTTGTCGTACCATGCCATTACTTTGACCATATCGTTCCCCATAACCAGAGTCAGACTAGAATCGACAACAGTAGAGGCATCAGTACCTTGGTAGTCAGATGACACTAAAGGTAAGTCGCTATAGTCCAAAATACCTTTCATTGAACCATTTGCAGCATCTTGAAGAACTTGGTTAACTTCTTCAGTAATAGTCCGTTTTTCAACGTTTACAACTAAATCAACCATGGATACATTAGGAGTAGGAACTCGTAGTGCTACACCATTGAGTTTACCCTTTAATTCCGGTACTACTAAAGCTACTGCTTTTGCTGCACCTGTAGAAGTAGGTACGATATTTATGGCAGCAGCTCTTGCACGACGTACATCACGGTGAGAAGCATCTAGTAGACGCTGATCGCCAGTATAGCTGTGAGTGGTAGTCATTGTACCCTTAATGATGCTGAATCTTTCGTGCAACACCTTCGCAATCGGAGCGAGACAGTTTGTAGTACAGCTAGCATTACTGATTATGTGATGCTTGTTGTGGTCGTAATCCTTGTCATTAACACCCACTACAAATGTACTTATATCGCCACCCTTTCCAGGAGCTGTAATTAAAACTTTCTTTGCACCAGCATTGATATGTTTTGATGCTCCATCGTGAGTAGTGAAAACACCTGTTGACTCAATTATCAAGTCAATTCCCCAATCTTTCCAGGGCAAGTTTTCTGGGTTGCGGTCAGATACACATTTGACGGTTTTACCGTTCACGGTGATGGAGTTATCATCAGCACTAATGTCAGCATCCTTTAACTTCCCTAGCATCGAATCGTATTTGAGTAGATGCGCGTTGGTTCTGGGGTCAGATGTGTCATTAACAGCAATCACTTCCAGATTACTATTTTCTTTAATCATCCAGCAGCGCATGAAATTACGCCCGATGCGACCGAAACCATTAATTGCAACTCTAATCACAGCGTCTTGCCCTCTGTATCTTATGCTTAAATAAAAAGCTATTTATGACCCCGATCATATCGCAAAGGGGGAGTATTTATAACTATGCGGTGTTAGATCCTTGAAAATAATTGTGTATTCTTGGTTTGGGTTTAGTAGGGTTTCGACTTTATCCTAGAAACTAAAAATTTGATTTTTGCCTTATTTACGCCTTATCTAAGGTTGTAGAGTCCTAATTCCCGGTTAACATTATGTATTTAACAAAAGTAGATATAAATTGCTCAATTACTCAAACTTAATATTTTGTATTTGATTTGTACTTAAAATTTTGTAGTCAAAAAAAATTGCAATATAGAATTCAGAAAAATGAAAAAAGCTGTATCCTTAACACAAACAAGCCTATAGCTTGTAGTGTAGGCTTCACAAATAGCAGTTGCTTTTTTATGCCATGCAAAATAAGTTGCGACCAAGACTTGACGAAAGTACTCCTAAAGAGATATGCAATAAAAGCAGCTATATGATAATAAAACCAGATTAGTTGTTCTTTTTACTTTTTCAATACCTCGGTTGAGGGCATAATACCCATAATGAGGAGAAATTGATTGGGATTGGCTGGTAATCATTTAGTTTCAATTATTATCCTTAACATTGAGGAAAATAAATCATGTAAAGTATTTCCCGCATAGCCTTATAAACATTTTTTAAACGGCTGTTTTTAGTTTGTCTTAGTTGTCTTTCCAGTATTTATACCTGGTGTACAAATCTCATTCATAGTTTATAACTAGAAAACTAATCCGTAAAAGACAAGGGAGACCAACAAAAATTACTGGTAATCTTGAAATTTAGTTGGGTTAAACTAGTTTAAATGTATTACCAAGGGCAGATGAAAGAATCTTGCAAAATTTATTTGTACTTAATTTTATGGAGGTACAAACTTATTTACATAAATAAATGAATAAATGTCTTATCTAAATTTAGTTTAATGTCCCTTGGCTCAACGTCAATAAATAGATATGTTTCAAACAACAGCTTTTTATTTCCAGATTCTGGATAAATTTGAAGAATAAACATAATATCTATTCAGAAAGAGAAAAAAGTTGTTGAAAGGTTAAAATCTTGTGTGAATCCACAAATGAATAATCATAAATCAACTGATTATTCAGAAGTGAAAATGATACATACACAGTATCGATTAAAAACAAAATCCTGATATGATACGCGTGTCAAACGAAAATGACGGTGTGGTGTGGTGTAAGAGGAGCGAAAAAATGAGAAAAAATGTAGATTTTAGCGGTAGACCGTTTCACTTTATTGGTATCGGTGGCATCGGAATGTCAGCCGTTGCTCATGTACTTGCAAAGCGTAATTTTCCCGTATCTGGTTCGGACTTACGACCAAATCATATAACTCGTCGTTTGGAATCCTTGGGAGTTCATATTTTTGCTAAACAACAAGCAAGCAATCTTGAATTCTTTTGTTCGCATACTGAAAATAAAGACCTAAAATTAAATCAAGAATATCATTTACCCATCACTATAGAAAAACTGCCTCAAGTAATTTGTTCTACAGCAATTAATACAAATAATTTAGAGTACAAGGCAGCCTTAGAATTAGGTTGCCCTATTTTTCATCGCTCTGATGTTTTAGCTGCGTTAATTGCTGAATATAACAGTATTGCAGTAGCTGGCACTCATGGTAAAACTACAACAAGTAGCATGATTGGTTATATGCTATTGAAAGCAGGAGTTGATCCCACAATTTTAGTTGGTGGTGAAGTAAATGCTTTTGATGGAAATGCCAGATTAGGTCAAAGCCAGTATTTAGTAGCAGAAGCAGATGAGTCGGATGGTTCTTTGGTAAAACATTCGCCCTCAATTGGTATAATTACTAATATTGAATTAGACCATCCAGATCACTACGAAACATTAGATGAAGTCATAGATATTTTTAAAACCTTTGAAAAAGGTTGTGAAACTTTAATTGCGAGTATTGATTGCTCTACAGTGTACTCAATGTTTAAGCCTTCTATTACTTACAGTTTGCATCCTGATAGTGAAGCTGATTATAAGGTGACGAATATTGATTATAGGGCTGATGGAACAACTGCTTTAGTATGGGAAAATGGTAAGGCTCTTGGAGTACTAAATTTATGTGTTTTAGGACATCATAATCTGAGTAATGCTTTAGCTGCGGTTGCGGTTGGTCGAAAGATTGGCTTAGAGTTTGGACAAATCGCTAAGGGTTTAGCTACTTTTGAAGGTGCAAGACGACGCTTTGAATTTAGAGGAGAGGTTGACGGCATTACCTTTATTGATGATTATGCTCATCATCCTAGCGAAATTCGAGCCACTTTGGCAGCAGCTCGTTTGCAAGCAAGACCGGAGCAAAGAGTTGTTGCAATATTTCAACCCCACCGTTACACTCGTACCCACACCTTCCTAGAAGAATTTGCCCAGTCATTTACTTATGCAGATGTAGTAATACTTACCGATATATACAGTGCTGGAGAAGTTGATTCCGGACTAGTAAGTGGCGAAAAGTTAGCAGCAGCTATAGCTAAAGAGCATCCCAATGTGAAGTATCACCCGACACTAGCTAGTATTTGTGACTGTTTGTTAGAAACATTACTACCTGGCGATTTAGCCCTATTTTTAGGTGCTGGAAATCTAAATCAGACTATTCCAGAAGTTATCGCAGCACTTCGTCAACCTGCAACAGCGACTTCATAGCTGGGAATAAGCAGTTTTAGTTTTATCAGTTTTAATTATGCATCTATTGTAATTTAAGTTACTTTTGTTGCAATAAATACTGTTTATTTACGGTCTACAGATATCAAATTTAACCAAAATGCTACTAGATACTAATGACTCACAGGTTAAGGAAGATACCTGTAAAGTTTTTGATGTCAATGTAAAACAAGCACAAACAAAAACCATAAGGAATGTGAATAGTAAAGAGATTTACTTGCCTGGTACTGATGGTGTAATTAAGTCTAAAGTTTCTTTAGCAACATATACATCTTATAGAGTTGGTGGTCTTGCTGAATGGTATGTTGCTCCGCGAAATTTAGATGTTTTACAAGCAAGTTTTGAGTATGCTCGCAAGCATAGTTTACCTGTTACAGTTTTAGGAGCAGGGTCAAACTTATTAATTAGCGATCGCGGATTGGATGGCTTGATAATTGTAACTCGTCATTTGCGCTCTAAGAAATTTGATGAAGAGACTGGGTTGTTGACAGTTGCAGCAGGGGAGCCAATACCTAGCTTAGCTTGGGAGGCTGCCAAGCTAGGATGGCAAGGATTGGAATGGGCTGTGGGTATTCCCGGAACTGTTGGTGGGGCAGTAGTGATGAATGCTGGCGCTCACAAGGGCTGTATTGCAGATATTCTTGTTAGTGCAGAAGTACTATCTTCAGATGGAACTCTGCAAACTTTGAGCCGAGAAGAACTCGATTATAGTTACCGTACTTCTATTTTGCAGGGAAGCGATCGCATAGTCACCCAAGCGACTTTTAAATTACATCCAGGTGCTGAAGCTGCTCAACTTCAGGCGATTACAAAACAGCATCAGCAACATCGTCTTAGTACTCAACCGTACAATTTACCTAGTTGTGGTAGCGTGTTTCGTAATCCTAACCCTTATGCTGCTGGTTGGTTAATTGAACAAACTGGACTAAAAGGTTTTCAGATTGGCAATGCGCAAGTAGCAGAACTTCACGCTAATTTCATTGTTAACTGTGGCGGAGCCAAAGCAGCAGATGTATTCAATCTCATTCGCCATGTTCAAAATAAAGTACAGCAACGTTGGTCAGTTTTGTTACATCCTGAAGTTAAAATGATTGGAGAATTTCAAGCTGTTGGTTAGAAATTTTACTACTGAGTTCTTGAATTAAGTAGTAAGTTTTTAGGCTAGCACTAAATTTTCTAAATGCACGCAAAAAATCTAGACTCTAAATTAAATGGTTAAATGGTTTGATAAATAGTTTAAGGTATTTTAGAGGTATGTATCTAAATACGATGATGGACAAATCAGGGTTAGGGTAAATGACAAAACTAAAAGTATAGGTCAGATCTACACAAAGAAAGTCAGTAATAGACTAATTGATACTTTTGCCCTGGGGGGGTGCATATTACTCTTATTTCTAGAAAATTGATATAAATTTGACTTAATAAAGATAGATATTAACTTAAAAAATTTTCCTATAAATGCATTAGTTTATTGCAAGTGATAATAATACTAGGGGTAAATAATCAGTTGGGTTTTCAAATATATTATTTATCGACCTGAAAATTTAGTATTTATTTTTACTTTCAGTTACTGATTGTAAAAAAAGTGGGTAATTTACCTACGACATCTATAATTGAATGTGATTTGTGATTGAAAGCACTAGCGGAAGATAAAATTATGACTAAAGGACAGGGATTTGGCTTTGGCTTGGGAAAAATGAAGGAATTAGCTGAAGCTTTTAAAAAAGCACAGCAAGTTCAAGAAGGAGCAAAGCAACTTCAAGAAGAACTAGAACAAATGGAAATCGTTGGAGAATCTGGTGGTGGTTTAATTAAAGTAATTGTGAGTGGGAACCAAGAACCCAAACGGGTAGAAATTTCCCAAGAAGCAATGAATGAAGGAGCAGATGTACTTTCTGATTTAGTTACTGCTGCCATGAAAGATGCCTATAACAAGTCTACTGCTACCATGCGCGAACGGATGGAAGATTTGACAAGCGGTTTAGAATTACCTGGCTTGCAATAAGAAAGCAGTTCATCCAATCATCTAAGTCAAGATTACACCGTTTGCCTAGCAGAACGGTGTCTCTCTTGTCTAAGTTCTTACTCTTGTGAAACTAACTTTATTGGCTGTGGCTGACATAAAAAGAATCCCCCGTTATCCTTTGAAGCGATTAACGGCGGGAATCGTCATATCTTTCAAAGATAGATGCTTTGTGAATCCCAAAAGCAAACGCTTTTGGGAAGATATCATAATTTTGCTGCTTTAATCCAGTATTGCCCATTTATACTAAGTTGTATTCAAATGTAGTAGGATACTAGAGGCGTATATAGCCCAAGGAACACAAGCCTTTATTATCTCTGAATATAACTTAGTATTAGTTGCTTTGCTCCAAATCCAGTATTAAAAAATAAAAATTCAAAATTTTTAGGTTTTGCTGAAAAAGTCTACAGAGTAAATCTAGAGGCTACACAGTTTAAAACATAATAGTTTCATCGCTTAATTTTCAAATTTATTCAGGAATTTCTTACAAAAGTGCAAGGGCTTTGAGCCTCTAGATATTATAAACTTGCACCTGTTTGGTCAAAAAAGGCTGAAAACCCTTGTCTGTTCTATCTTCTAATTTTATTCAGCCAGCCCTATTTATATACTTCTCAAATTAATAAATTTTTATTTCAATTTTGAGTTTCAAGTTTTGAATTGTTTCAGTCAATAGTCGATAAAACCTGTTTAATATAGGTTTTATGTTGTTGAATTTTGACACAAAATAGGTGTTTTAATGGCTTATAAGTTATTATTTGTTTGTTTGGGAAATATCTGTCGCTCACCATCCGCAGAAAATATTATGAATCATCTGGTGGCTGAGAATGGTTTAACCGATAAAATTATTTGCGATTCTGCTGGTACGTCTAGCTATCATATTGGTAGTCTACCCGACCGACGCATGAGTGCTGCTGTAAGTAAAAATTTGGGAATCCAAATGCGCGGTCAAGCTCGTCAATTTCAAAAATCGGACTTCCAAGATTTTGATTTGATTTTAGCAATGGATGCAGATAATTACCAAGATATTATTCGTCTTGATGATACCCAAGAATATGCTGACAAAATACGCATGATGTGTGATTTTTGTACTCAGCATACTATGAAGGAAGTACCAGATCCCTATTATGGTGGGGTTGAAGGTTTTAATCAAGTTATTGAATTATTACTTGATGCTTGTGGTGGTTTGCTTGCAAATATTGAGAGTAAGAATCTAGTATAAAGGAAATGTAGATAAAATTAGTAGGCACTTTAAAGCGCCTACTAAATAAAAATATTCATTGAACTAAGCCATGTTCCATGGCGAAGCGTACTAATTCCGCTCTATTACAAGTTTCGGTTTTTCGCAATAAACTGCTGACATACTTTTCCACGGTTCTTGGACTCAAATACAGTTTATGACCCATCTCCACATTAGATAAACCGTGGGTTAATAATTCCAAAACTTGCTCTTCTCTAGAAGTCAACGGTGATGACATAGGAGAAGAGTCAAGGTTTAAAGACAGGTTCTTTTGCTGGGTGACGGGATTGTTCGCTGAATTAGGTAATTCGTAAGAGTGAGCAATTCGATACTCAGCTTGAATAATTTGCGATCGCTCCAAAAGATTCTGAATAGCTGCTGCGAGCTCTTCAAGTTCAAATGGTTTAGGTAAGTATAAATCGCATCCTGATTGATAGCCCAAAATTCTTTCCTGAGTTTTAGTTCGAGCTGTTAAAAGAATTACTGGTAGGAGACGAAATGCTACTTGTTGACGTACCTGACGCACTAATTCATAGCCATTCATTTTAGGCATCACAATATCAGTCACAATCAAATCTGGATGATGTTGTTTCACTATTTCTAGTGCATCCAGACCATCTTCAGCAGTAATTACTGCGTAACCAGATAATTCAAGATAATCACTAATAGAAAGGCGGGTACCTAAGTCATCATCAACTACAAGTATCTTCAAGGGCATGGAAGGTACACCCCTAGTATTTTGAAATTTGCTTTTCTTAGCACTGTCGATGAACATAAGCAATATTATGCTCTTATGTTTCATACTATGACAGTATTCGCAATCATTAACCTTCTAATATTCAAAGAGTATATTTTTTTCATCAATTTTTGACTACTACCTAGAGATATAAATATACATTGATTTAATAGTCTTTAGGGAGCATCCCAATGTAGCAAAAAGCTTGTAAGCTAGAAGTCTCAAATAGTATTTTATTTACTTTTTAAGGTATTAATTTTTCCTGCACTAATACGTAGGGTTCAACTATTAAAGCGTTAAATCGCTTATCAGGTTGAGTATTCCATTCTCCTATCTGTTTTACTGAAGGCTTAGTTATTAAAGCTTCATCAATCCACAACTGTACTTCTGAGGCTTTATCTGTCGCGATCGCTTCTCCTACATCTAGTAAATTTAGTTCCTGTACTACCACAATTACCGCATCTCGTTTTGCGTGAGGAATCAACCATTCCCATTCCGATTCATCAATGTTTTGTGTAAGCTGGGCTCTAATATCCTGTTCGGTCATTGGTCAAAAGCTGATTCATCATTAATTAATATAGTGACATACTCCTACACTCCAGCAAAGGCGTAAGTGTGGATAAGAAGCGCCACTCTTGCCGAAAAATTAATTTATTAACTTTTCTGATTTGATTATAAAAATTTCTATATTCACATCTTGCACTAGTTGCAATCATCTGAGGTCGACATCGGATTTCGTAGTGTGCGGTTTGCCGACCGCTGAGGAGAACACGCATGACCCTGCAACGAGGCATGTTACTGGCGCTGTTTCTAGGCGTCTCACTGGCCGC
>JBCCDM010000275.1:0-8997 GCA_039030795.1 Cyanobacteria bacterium P01_A01_bin.84 | reverse complement strand
GTTATTTGAATAGCGATTTTATTAACTATCTATTTATTTTCTCCAGTCCAATTTCAAGTTCGATTTGGCATTACTTTTTTGTACTTATTTTACTTTGTAATCATTTTCTTAATTTTTAAAAATCTATCTCAAGTAGCAAATATTCTTTTGCTAATTAATTTTTTACTGAAAATAAAATTTAGTAGTAATTTTTTTATATTTAAAGCTGCTCTGACCTCTGATTTAAAGGGTTAAATTGTAAATAGACAAAAATTATTTTATTCAATCCAAAGCTATTTCAAATATTACTCAAATATGATTATTTCAAAAACATGATAGTCAATTTGTGTATCTTGATGAACAGCAAGCACACCCACTATCTGGTAATGTTATTGAGAATTTTTCTAGTGTAGTTTTCCCTCAGAATAAGTATTTAAACTGAAAAATACAGAGAAAAACGTCAAAAGCAACACTCTCCTATTAATTCGACTCCGGCATAGTTTGAATGACAATTTCCCTAGAATCACAAAGTACAAAAGATATACAAATGCTAAAAAGTCTTATTAAGCAGAGACTTTTTAGATATGTTATCCAAATTTCTGGTGCAGTTATTCTCTAACTCATCATTAACTGCAATCCACATTGCATTCGTTCATAGTTATTAATTACACAAAGGAATACATGATGTTTAGTTTTGGTATAGAGCACGAAGTTGCTTTTGTAGATCGTGCTGGAAATTTTGTAGATTTCTCTTGTGCTAAATTTACCGATTTTGACCAGATTGTAGAAAAGTTACCCAGATATTCCAGCGACTACCCACAATTACGAGTTGGAGATGCACAAATCAAGGATAAACGCTGGTATATTGAAGGTTTTGAAAGATTTGCTGACTCTGAGGAAGTTTTAGAATGTGTTCCTAAAGGAATTGAAATTAGAACTACTATCAACTCAAGTATCGAAAGCGCTATTAATGAGCTTTCCGAAAGTTTCAAACTACTCTCGGAAGTAGCAGCAGAATTCGGTTTTACCCCAGTTTTAACCAGCTTTAATCCTTACCACTCCGAATTTAAGCCCAATCCACCTTTAAATGAATATGAAATCAATAGGAGAAAAGTTTCTCCGGAGAAACAAACTGCTAATATTCCGATGCTCACCTATGGACCAGATTTAAATATTTCAGCAACAGATTTATCTGTTGAACAAGTAATTGATATTGGTCAAAAGCTAACTTACTACAGCCCATATATTATTCCCTTTAGCTATAGTTCTCCGTTTTATCAAGGAAAATTATGGGAAGGACTTTCTGTAAGAACATTTGTCAGAACCGGACCAAGACCAGCAACGATGGTGTTTGTTGAGAACAAAGAAGAATTAATCAAGAGTTCCCCATCTTTAACGAAAATAGCCAGAATACCAGCAGAAGTTGGTCGGATTGAATTTAAAGCTTGTGATAGCTGCGGTGACTTTTCTATATATGCTGGTATTCTGGCATTGTTAAAAGGCTTAGTTTTAGACACATCATTATCGGGCAGAGCTCTTACTCCAGATCCGAAATTACACCAATTGTCTGCACAAGTTGGTTTTGACGATCAAAAAATTTATGATTTTGCATCCTCTATATTACAGGCAGCAGAAACTGCATTGAGTAACGATCCAGATGCAAAGTTTTTAGCTATCTTGAAAACCTACTTAGAAAAGCGACAAACACCAGCCCACGAGCTGATCGGTTTATTTCATAATACGGGATCGATACAAGAGGCTATTAACAGATCCTACAAGAATCATTGACGTACTCCTTGCCACAAGCGGTCGAGGATTCTAGAATACTGGCGAAAAGTATAAAGCGAACTCCGTCTTACTTTGTCTTTCCTACTGGAAAAAGCCCCTACCAGTTGTATTGCTAGAAACAGCCGGAATTAGTTTTTTTTTCTGATGGTCTTTCTAGGGTTTAGTTGAATCCTGCATTTTACTTAAGCGCAACTCGTATTTACGAGGACGCGTCCCAATCAAATTAGAAAGACTAGGTTTTCAAATGCTGCTCAAAGTCCCGACCCACCTTGAATCAATTCAAGGTGGAAAGCGGGACTCACATTCGGCGAGTTTTAGCCAGAAGACTCGCTTTTAGAACCTCGTACTTCAATTCTATGAGAAAACTTATAGATATTATACGTACAAAAATATTTATTCTAATACAAACGGGGAAAATGGTTAAAGACGGAAGACTAAATACTATCTAATACAGCAACTTGAAATTACTAAATACAGATTAATTCTTTTAAGAGACAGTAGTCTTTTTATACTATTTCACCCTGGTAACATACAGTATAAACAGACTACTGTATGTGATTCTCTCAATTCTCTTTGTTTTTAGCTCTACTCCATACTTCTTCCCAAATACCTTCCCAACGAACTCTTATGAGATCCTTGAGCTTATCTGAATACTCTTCTGATGGATAAGGAACATATTCGGGTTGCCATTCACGAGTGTTGATTGCATGAATAGATCCATTAGAGGCTATCTTCAACATAACTACAGAGATAAACTTAATTCATAGATGTTGTATGTTGCTATGTTATGGCAATAAAAAAATAGCTTTTGTCTTTTATGTAACAAAATAAAGGAATATTATGGAGATGCGATCGCTTATTTAAAAGTTTTTTATACTATGATTTTTTTTCTTAAAACCTATACTCCACAAGGTTTTAAGAATATTCGGAACAATTAAAAATGAACACAATATCACTCTTAGGTCGTATATATATTTATAGCAAAATATACATCGTGAATAAATGATAATATGATTGATTATTTTACTAAAATCTTAAGAATTTCCAAGTAAAAATATACCACTTATCAGTCTCATTACTGTGGGTATGGGACAGCTTAAGAATCTGCACAAGGCTCTATCTTTGATATTCCCCAGACTAAAGTTCGCGGGGTTTTCAGCATTTTTGCGATAGCAAATTACTGAGTTTGGCTAGGTTGAATTTCAGCCAGAGGAATTAATGCTTCCATGACTGACTTGGCGATGGGAGCAGCAACTGTAGAACCATATGTGTTATTTCCTTTCGGCTCATCTACTATAGCTAAAACTACATATTTCGGGGACTCTACCGGTAAAATACCAACAAAGCTAGTAATCCAAGCTCCATCGACATATCTACCGTTAGCTGCTTTTTGGGCAGTTCCTGTTTTACCTGCAATCCGATATCCGGGAATTTGGGCTGATTTACCGCTACCTTTTTGTACTACAGTTTCCATCATTTCCACGACTTGACGAGCAGTGGTGGCAGAAAAAATTGGACGTGGCTGAGCCTGATTAATAGAATGATGTATTTTGCCGTCGCTATCTACTAAGCCTTTGGCAACATGAGGAGTAACCATTTTACCATCATTAGCTAAAGCGCCAATCATTTGTACTAACTGTAAAGGAGTTAAAGAAAAACCTTGTCCGAAGGAAGCTGTTGCAGCTTCAACTGGAGTATTAATAAATTCCTCCTGGGGTTTGAGTCTGCTACTTACTTCTGCTGGTAAATCTATCCTAGAAGCTTGTCCCAAACCGATGCGTTCTAAAGCACCATAATACGCAGATGGTTTTAATCTTTGAATAATTTTTACCATGCCCACATTACTGGAATTTTGCAACACTTGAGCAATATTCAATCTTCCGAAACGCTTATTCTGAGCATTCCTAATCTCTTTATCTAAAATTTTGATGGAACCGGTATCATTAAATATATCATTTGCTTCAATTACATCAGCTTCTAAAGCGATCGCTACATTTAAAGGCTTAAAAGTTGAACCTGGTTCATATAAATCTGTGACCATCCAATTTTTGAATAAAGGAATATCCTTTTTGGTATATTTATTCGGATTATAAGTAGGATAAGACACCATAGAAAGCACAGAGCCATCATTTGCATTCATAACAATCACTGCTCCTCGCTTGGCTTTGAATTTCTTCACCTGCTTTTCAAGAGCCTTCTGAGATGCGCGTTGTAAACGGCTATCAATGGTTAAGAGCAATCGAAAATCGTCAAAATTTAGCAATCCTTCTGGTGCATAGTCTGGCATCAAAGCACCATTACCAGCTCTACTTAAGCGTACTGTTTGAACATCGCGTTCCAGCCATTTTTTCAGAGAACGTTCCACCCCAGCCATACCGCGACGATCGGAATCAATATAACCGACGATATCAGCCACCAAATCTTGTTTGGGGTAATATCTGGAGTATTTTTGAATCAGTTCTACACCGTTTAACCGCAGTGAGGATAATTTATCTGCTGTAGCTTCTGGTAAATTAGAAACTACAAAAATACCGCTTTTTTGCTTATTAAACTTAGTAAGCAAGGCTTCCCTATCTTGATTAATTATCGGACTTAAATACTGAGCAATTTGCTCCTTTGATTTACTAAACTGATTGGGATGAGCATATAAAGTGTAGACAGGACGGTCAATAGCCAGAATATCTTGTCTGCGATCGACTATTTTGCGACGTGGAATAAAAGGTCGCATATTAACCATTTGCTGAGAACGGGCTGCCTGAGTTAATTTCGCGCCACGTACAACTTGGAGATTGTATAAATTTAGACTCAGTCCCAGCCCAGCAGCCATAAGTATTCCCCAAACAACGAATAACCGGAACTTTACATTCGTTGTTTGACCTGAAGTAAGGGAATTAGTTGCTTCTTTATTCTCTAATCGAGAAACTCCACGTCCTCGTGAAAGTCTCCTGCTCTGAAAATTTTTAACTCTATTTCCTGAGGATGACTTTTGCATAGTCCTTCTCACTAATAAACCGCATCAGTTATATCACTTGTTTAAAGAAGACAGCACTTTAAAAGACGAAATTACCTACTCCCATTCCTGACTAGTAACTTAACGGTGTGGAATTTTCCGATTCTGTTTCTCTTGGGGATGGAGTGGTAGAAGATTTTCTCAATTCTTCTGTCGTTCTATTTAAGAAAATGGTTCCTGAAGGAGTAGGAGACACTAAACCTGCTGTAGGTTTTTGTGCTTCTTCAGCCATTTTGTTTTTAATAATTTCATTATGTGTAGTCAACTGTCGTTCTTGACGTTGTAAATTTTGCAACTTCCGAGAGTCTTGACTCCAAAGTTGCTGTGCATAAACAGTCCACCCATAAACTACGAGATTTGACAAAACTAATAAAAATACTGCAATTGAAGAATAATTCTGTACCTTCTGCATATACTGTAACCACATAGGTAAAGTATCAGAAGCAGGCACGATTGGAATTCTATGTTTTTTGTTTACTTGTTTTGGTTGAGAATTTCGATGGGATTGACGAGCAGATACTTTGGGTAAATTAAGTGGGGATGTAACTTTGGAGGATCTATTCAAAAAATTCTGAGATATTGGTCGATTTCCTTTAGTTAATAATTCTGCTGATTTTGTGTATTTTCTAGATGAATCGGTAAATCGAGAATACTTATTCCTACTCATGGGGAGGTTGCTTCGTCGCTGATGAGTATTTTCCCAGAACCATTTTTTCTGAGATAAATCTGACTTGCGGGTAGTGGACATAACTTTTTTAATAGTAAATACCGTATTTTAATGTAATTTGCTACTTTTGCTAAGGTTAAAAATATATATTGTTTTAGTTGAATATGCTGTGAAATTGCGATAGAGATTTGAAAATAACGGCTAATAGCTGTTTTTAAAAGTATCCAAGAGAATAAATTATTACCTAAAGAAAGCTTAATAACAGAGAAATAGATGGTTAATTGCTAGCTACTGAAGAAAATACATATAAAAAAGTGAGACTTTGTCCGCAATTGTGTAGTATTTTTGGTGGAAGTCTGTCTTTTGGTTTATCCCATGAAACGGCTCCTCAGCAAATTCAAAAAAACTGTTCAAATAACGGTATTATTACTGTTTTTATTTGTAGGAATAACTGCATTTACTACCCCTGCGCTGGCTACGGGTATATATGATGTTCCTAACTTTGACCCAAATTCCTGGGTTATCGACCAAGGTGAAGTACTTAGTTTGTCCAATGAAAGCAAAGTTAGTAATATCCTTGAAGACATAGCAGAACGTACTGGTAACGAAGTAAGAGTAGTTACCATTCGTCGCTTGGATTACGGAGAAACAGCAGAAAGTTTTACAAAAGCTCTGTTTAAAAAATGGTTCCCTGACACAGAAGCACAAGCAAATCAAACCATATTAATGCTTGATTCTGTGACTAATAATAGTGCCATTATTACAGGCGATCGCTCTGGTTCTTTATTATCAGATGAAATAGCCCAAAGTGTGGCTTCAGAAACCTTACTTATACCCTTGAGAAACGGTAACAAGTATAATCAAGCCTTTTTGGATGCAAGCGATCGCTTAAATAAAGTTCTTTCTGGTGAACCCGACCCAGGACCTCCAGAAATAGTCAATACTGCCCAAGTAGGAATTGACGTTCCTAAACTCAAAGGTGAAGAAAAAGGTAATGCGATCGCTTGGATAATTGGGCTATTAATAGCCGCTACTGTTATTCCTATGGCAACATATTACATTTACCTTGCAATTCAGCCATCATCTGAAGGTGAAACCTAGGATTTAGGAAAAAGGTAAAGGGAGACAGGAGAAAGGAGAAAGAATTATTTAGTTAATTTTTCCTGTCTTCACTAAATTTACGTAGAATGTGACCAATGTCCTTGTTTTAGGGATTTGGGGAACCGGGGGTCTAAAATACCCTCGTTTTTCATTTCTTTAAGGTCAGTGGTGTTTAAAGAAAGATAGTAACCGCAATATTGGTTAGGAAATTTTTCTATCCCCTATTTCCTATTCCCTGTAATCTTTAACGTAAAATTGCTTCCATATCCTTTCTCCGTTAACCCTTAACCCTTAACTCTTAACCCTGAATTTATTGCTAGCAAATTTAATCTTGAATATACTCTTCTCCGCTTACCAAAGCCATTTCAGCTCGGACAAACTCTCGACCTAAATAAGCAGCATGGTCAAACATACTTACAGGAGACAATTGAGTTTCTTCAAATATTTTCACACATAATTCTTTAGCAGTTCTGCCACTAAATATAGTAGTATGAGTTCTCTCAACTTTTCCCTTGGCTGGAATTACTTTGCCAGTATCGGGATCAATAGCTAAACCTCTTTCATCAATGATGTTGGTAAAATGCTTAGCATAAATTAATCCCGCTTCTTTATCTAAATAGATAATAAAGTAACCAGAAGCATCCAAATCAATATGACGTTGGGAAAGTTGATCGTCAATAGCCTTTAAATTTTCCACACATATCATAATTTATCTTTTATCTTTCAATTATGTTCAGTGTAATTTAAATTGACTTATCAAGTAAGTAGTAGTTTTAATTTATAGCTGTTGGCTTTTGGCTAATAGCTTTTGCCTTTTGTTTTTTAGCTAATACATAACAATCATTTTATTTTCCCTTTACTCTTAAGAAAAATCTGCTGTAAAGTTTATGTAGCAAAGCTTCTAGACAAACGATAAAATTGTGCTAGTATACATCCTTGCGAAGAGGGTTTAAGAATTTTGAATTTCCCTTCGGGGGTTGCTCACGTCTTGCAGCAATAAATTATTATCAATAAATAATACTCAGTATTCTTGAGAGCCTAGGACTAAAAGTCCCAGTCTTATAAATAAAGTCCTCTAAAAGAGGACTAAACAAATATTGCAGATCAGTATTATTTATTACCTTATATTTTGTTTTCGGCTATTTATACGTATAGGTATAAGTTAGGAGTTTACCTCTTCCCCTTTCCACTTTAGAAATTACCAATTACCAATTACCAATTACCCGTCTTTTTTGCTAAAAGGTAATTCAGCATTAATTGCATCTATTTCAGTTTGTTCGAGTTGATTTACTTCCTTGATATAGGGTAATAATATTCTTTCTAAACGACTGTTGTAAAAGCGGTGCAAACTGTGGTTAGTTTTTGCAGGAAACCCGCGACGCTTTTTGTGTCTTCCACCAGCTCCAGGATCGAAACTCTGAATCCCATTAGCGATCGCCCATTCAATGGGAGCATAATAACAAGCATTAAAGTGTAAACAGTCAAATTCTTGAGAACTACCCCAATATCTTCCATATAAGCGATCGCCTTTGGTAATGCAAAAGGACATTCCCAAGGGTTGATTTTCATCATTTTCGCTATAAGCAGCCACAAATACTACCCGATGACGGAAACTAGTATGTAGTTGCTGAAAAAATGTCTTCGTTAAATACTTACTTCCCCACCAACCGAATTTATCGCAGGTATCAGCATAAAAATCATACATTTGGGGAAAGAAAAACTCTGGAATATCATCACCAGTGAAAGTTTTTAGATATAAGCCAGATTTAGCGATCGCTTTACGTTCCCGTTTAATATTACGCCGTTGATTAGCATTAAATACCGCTAAATAATCATCAAAATCAGAAAAACTATGATTTTGCCAAATATAACTATGATGTTTCCAAGCTGTAAAACCCAGATTTTCTACAAGCGATCGCCATTGGGGATCGACATACAAAAAGTGACAACTACTAATCTGATTCTGAGAACAAAAATTATCGATTTCCTGCACCATCATTGCAGTAATTTCTGCTTCATCTTCCCCCGGAGCAATTAAAAATCGATAACCCTCAGCAGGAGTAAATGGAGACATTCCCAAAAGTTTAGGATAATATTCTACCCCGATACGCCCTGCTAAATCAGCCCACTGGTGGTCAAAGACAAATTCACCATAGCTGTGACCTTTAAGGTATAGTGGAGCCACAGCAATCAAGGTTTTATCTTTCCATACCGTTAAGTGATTCGGCAACCAGCCAGTATTTGCTGTTGTACTTCCAGAAGCTTCCATATTATTTAGCCATTCCCACTCAAAAAAAGGAGTTTTGAGGGGTAATGCTAAAGCATCCCATTCTGACTTAGGAACTTGAGCAATTTTATTTATCCAGGCAACCGAATAACAAGACTTGATTGTTTCCACCATCGTGTATGGGTTTTCCAGAGAAGTTAACTTTAACTTTACTAAACTTAAAGT
>JBCCDM010000274.1:0-9084 GCA_039030795.1 Cyanobacteria bacterium P01_A01_bin.84 | reverse complement strand
GTTGTTGTTGGTGGTTACATTGGTTGTGGTAAAACTTCTTGGATTTATCAACAAATAGCTTTAAAAGAAAAAGCTGTTCCTAGATATTATAGAAAAATATTGTATTTCAAAGCCGGTAGCGGTCAATTTCAGATAGATCAAAAGAGAATTAGAGTTGATTTTCCCAAGTTAAAGACTTTCTGCGATGGTCAAGAAGCTGAATTTATAAATGAGATTGAATCCGCAGATGTAGCTTATATAGAGTTAGGAAATAATTTAGGTTTGGGGTATATAGAAGAACTTTTAAACGATTTACCTTACTATCCGGTAGCGATATTACCACCAATGTTGAGGCGTTGTAAATGGCATTCTTGGGGAAAAGAAGTGCTTACAGGTGCAGCAATGAAAACTTTTATTTCTTCAGAAACTAATTCAGAAACTAATTTAGAAATTGAGACATTGCGTATAGAAACTACGGGTAAGATAATCTCTGGAAAGAATTTTAACGAATTTTGGCATCAAATTACTTCTCAAACTTACGGGAAAATAATTCGTAGTAAGGGTATTTTTCATTTAGAAGATGATAACATTATTTACGCTGATTTTATAAACGGCGTACCATGTATAGATTTTTTGGATTTAAATTTATTAACTTATTTACATTGCTATCCTAAATGTTTTAGTGGTCTGGAAATAGTAGGTTTTTCTTTAAATGAATTAGCTTTACACAAAGTTATTCAAAGTATTTATACAGTTAGAGCTAAGGTTTTAAAATCTTCTTCATAGGTTTATTTAAGGAGTAGAGGGAGCAGGAGACAGTGAGAGAAATAATTCTAAATTCTAAATTCTAAATTCTAAATTCTCACCACTTACCACCCACTACTCACTCAAAATCAACCTGACCCAAAATATTATCGAGTTGCTCTTGCTCAATTTCTGCGAGGGAGAAGTCTGAGGGTGTGTAACCTCCAGTTTCGGGAGATTGACAATGTTTGATTAATTTTATTAGATATTCTAGATATTTTTCTCCTAAGTTATCTATCGCTGATTTATGATAGTCATGGTTGCTGTAAGTCCAGGTAAATTTGAGTTTATCTTCAATTATTGCACCGTTAATTTCTAATAAATAAGCTTTTTGTGAGTTGGGATCTTGAGTTAAACCGGGAGATTCTTTTGCAAGTTCAAATATATTAGAATTTGTTAGTATCGAGTCGAATTGTCCTAGATAGTTAAAGCTGATTTCGGGGAGTGGAATTTGATGATTTGTTATCTTATCTTGGGTTTTATTTTGCGTCTTATTAGCTTTTAAATAGCGCCATACACTGTAATCTATACCATGATTAGGTATGCGTAATTGTTCTTTGATAAGTTTGATTGCTTCTCCTGGGTTGTTAATATCTGATAACTGTTCTAAATTTAGGTTTACTGGGACTATGTTTGTAAACCAACCAACTGTTCGAGACAAGTTTAAGTTATCAAATAATTCGCTTCTTCCATGTCCTTCTAAATCAATTAAAAGCGATTTTTTACCGGTATATTGAGCGAAGGTTTGAACTAAGCCTGTTAGTAAGATATCGTTAATTTGCGTATTGTATGCTGTGGGGACTTCTTTTACTAGTGCTTGGGTGTATTTTGAGGAGAGAGTAATTTCTATTTGTTGATTGGTAGTGACTGGTTTATGGGAATTATTGGTATCTTCTTCTAGTTTTGATGCGGTAATATGAGGTGAAAAGTTAGATATTTCATCTGAGTTCGCATAGGTATGTAAGCGTTCTGACCATTGTTTAAAGGATGTTGTTTTTAATGGTAATTGAATTGATTCTCCTTTAACTAATTGTTGATAAGCAGTTTGTAAGTCTGATAATAATATCCGCCAGGAAACACCGTCAATTACTAAATGATGAATGATAAATAGTAAACGACTATTTTGATATTTTCCTAAATTGAAGAATGCAACTCTAATTAGTTCACCTGTCGTAAAATTAAGACTTTTCTGAAGCTGATTTGCAGTATTATTAAGGGTCTTTTGTTGCTGTGAATCTGTAAGTTGAGAGAGGTCAAAATAACTCAGAGGTACTTTATTATTTGGTTCTTCGTTATTTAGTTCTTCTTTATTTAGCTCTGAGAAAACTTGTCTCCAACCAGATTCAGTTTGTTCAAAGCGCGATCGCAGTGCGTCGTGATGTAATAATAATTCTTGTAATGCTTTTTCTAACAAGTTTAAATTGAGTTCTGTCTTTACCTTGAGGAAAACAGCTTGGTTGAAGTGATGGGGGTTAGATATTTGCTGTTCAAAAAACCAGTGTTGAATTGGTGTCAGGGGTACGGAACCTGTAATAATCCCCTGTTCTGCTTCTATTAATGGGTTTTTGGTGACAACTGGTGATAATTGAGCAATAGTTTGATATTGAAATAGCTGTTTTGGGGTAATTTGAATTCCAGCTTGATTTGCACGACTAATAATTTGAATTGCTAAAATTGAATCTCCTCCCAATTCAAAGAAGTTGTCGTTGATTCCCACTTTTTCTACTCGTAAAATATCTTTCCAAATTTGCACGAGTCTGGTTTCAATGGAATTTGTGGGATTGACAAAGTTGTTTCCCACAGGTGTAATGATTTCCGGTTGGGGAAGAGATTTACGGTCTACCTTACCGTTAGTTGTCAGAGGTAACGATTCGAGGGGAATAAAAACAGATGGAATCAGGTATTCGGGAATGCGATCGCTTAAATATTCTCTTAGTTTAGTAGCTATATTAGTATCGCTGTTCTCGGAGACAATATAAGCAATTAATCGTTGAATATTGTCTTCTTTCTGTACGATGACTACAGCTTCCTGGACTTGAGGATGTCTGGATAATACGGTTTCTACTTCTCCTAGTTCTACCCGGAACCCGCGAATTTTCACCTGATTATCAAAGCGACCCAGGTATTCAATATTACCATCTTGTAAATAACGGACGCGATCGCCTGTTTTGTATAATTTGGAATTCCGTAGAGACGTTCTAGGAGACGTCTCTACAAACGGATTGGGAATGAATTTTTCTTGTGTTAATTCCGGTCGGTTTAAATAACCGCGAGCTAAACCATCTCCACCAATATATAATTCTCCTGGGACACCTATGGGAGTGGGTTGGAGGTTGTTATCTAAAATGTAAACTTGGGTGTTGGAAATTGGACGACCGATGGGTATGGGTTTGTCTACTGGATGGTTAGGGGGGACTAGGTAACAACAAGCAAATGTGGTGGTTTCAGTCGGACCATAACCGTTAATTAACTGACAATTGGGATGTGTTTGCTGTAATTTTTGAACGTGAATTGGTGATATGACATCTCCACCAGCTAATAATTGTTGGACTCTTTGAAAGCTTTGGATTTGTTCGTCTACCATAAGATGGAATAAACCAGCTGTTAACCAAAGAGTAGAAATATGATATTTTTCTAATGTTTCTCCTAACTCTTTTAGTGAAGGTTTTTGAGTTGGTAGAAGTACTAATTTTCCTCCATTTAGTAAAGCTCCCCAAATTTCAAAGGTAGAAGCATCAAAAGAAATTGGTGCTGCTTGTAATATAGTTTCTTCTGCACTTAAGTTAACGTAATTACTAGATTTAACTAAACGGGTAATTCCTCGATGTAATGTACAAACCCCCTTTGGTATTCCCGTTGAACCAGAAGTGTACATGATGTAGGCTAAGTTTTCTGGTGTGGTGGAGTTAATTGGGTTTTGGGTGCTATTTTGATTGATTATTTCTTGATGGTTATTAAGGATAATAACTTCTGATATTTTCTCTAGTAAGTGTGGATGTTTTGCAGAAAATTGGAACTGAGTAATTACAATTTCTATACCAGTATCTTCTAAGATAAAATTTAATCTTTCTTCAGGATAGGTGGGGTCTAGAGGTACGTATGTTCCTCCAGCTTTGAGAATTGCTAATATACTAATTATTGCTTCTGGGGAACGTTCTAAATAAATACCAACTGGTGTTTCTAAATTAACTTCTAAGTTGCGGAGATGGTGAGCTAATTGATTAGCTTTGATATTTAATTCGTTATATGTAATCGTTTGATTTAATTCTTGATTTTCCCAAACCAGGGCTATATTATTTGGTGTTTTTTCAACTTGTTCTTCAAATAGTTGATGTACGCACTGAGGAAGGTAATACAATTGTGAATGGTCTGCTGTGGTTTGATTCCATTCCACAAGTAGTTGCTGTCTTTCTGATGCAGTTAAGATGGGTAACTCGGATATTTGCTGCTCTGGATTGTCGGTAATTGCTGTTAATAAGGTTTGGAAATTTTGAGCAATTCTTTCAATAGTTTCTAATTTAAATAAATCTAAGCTATATTCTAATACTCCTTTCAAACCCTCCGGGGTTTCATGCATTGACAAAGTTAAATCAAATTTAGCCGTGTTATTTGTACTTTCAATGGGTTCCCAATTTAAATCTTTAAGTTCTAAAGCTTTAGATTCTGAAGCTTCAGAATCTAAATCTCCCATTGCTGCATTTTGCAACACAAACATTACCTGAAACAGGGGAGTATAACTTAAAGAGCGTTGCAGTTGTAAATTATCTACAAGTTGTTCAAAAGGTAAATCTTGATGAGCATAAGCATTTAAAGAAACTTCCCTGACCTGATTTAATAATTCTTCAAAGGTAGGATTCCCTGACAAATCTGTCCGCAATGCTAATGTATTAACAAAAAAGCCAATTAACCCTTCAATTCCCGGATGATTACGATTTGCAATACTGGTTCCCACAATTATATCTTCACTTAAAGTGTAGCGATAAAGTAAAGTTTTAAAAGCTGCTAATAGGGTCATAAATAAAGTACAACCCGACTGTTGGCTCAAACGTTTTAATCCTGCGGTTAATTCTGGAGAAAGTTGAAAAGTATAGCTATCTCCTTTTAAACTTATCACTGCCGGACGGGGATAATCGGTAGGGAATTCTAATAGATTGGGGGCATTTTTTAACTGTTTTTGCCAATAATTAAGCTGATTTTCTAAAACCTCTCCTTGTAACCATTCTCTTTGCCAAATTGCGAAATCTGCATATTGAATTGGTAATTCTTTAAGAGGGAATAACGGACTTTCATCTTCTTGATGTTCTTGCTCTCTCTTCCTTTGTTCATATAAAATTCCTAACTCTCGCACCAAAACCCCAATTGACCAACCATCAGCAATTATGTGATGTAAGGTGAGTAAAATTATATGCTCTGTATCGCTCAAGTGCAGTAACTTTACTCTCAACAAAGGACTTGTATCGAGTTGAAATGGTTGCATTGCTTCAACTAAGGCTAATTCTTTAACCTTAGCTTCCCTATCACATTCAATAATATTACTTAAATCGATGACTGTTAGAGGTAACGAATAAACCGAACTTATTTCCTGTACTGGTTGTCCGTCAACAGTTATAAAAGCAGTACGTAAAGTTTCGTGACGGACTAAGATATCATTCAAACTTTGTTGCAGAGCATCAGCATTAAGAGAACCAGTCAATCTAACTGCTGCCGGAATATTATAATAAGGACTTTCCGGTTCCAACTGACATAAAAACCACAACCTTTGTTGAGCAAAAGATAAAGGTAAATTTCCTACACGGAAAACAGGTTTTATCAGGGGTGCTACTGAATTTACCGTTGCTGTTTCGATACACAACGTAAGTTCAGCAATAGTCGGTTTTTCAAAATGCGATCGCAATGGTAATTCCACTGCAAAAGCTTGTCTAACCTGGGAATTGACGCGGGTTGCAAATAAGGAGTGTCCCCCCAACTCAAAGAAGTTATCATCAACGCTGATTTTCTCAACTCCGAGGACATCTGACCAAATGTTTACCAAAATCTCTTCAATTGGATTTCGGGGTGATACAAAATCTTTGCTCTCTTCAGTGTCAACCTGGTCGGGAATAGGTAAAGCTTTTCTATCAACCTTACGATTCGGTGTGAGGGGAAACTCCTCCAACATCACATAGTGAGAAGGAATCATGTAACCGGGTAGTTTGGTTTTTAAAAACTGTCTTAACTGAGTTACTGAGACTTCGGAAGACGGGACGATATAAGCAATTAACTTTTCATCATCACTATTCTTATATAACGTCACAACCGCTTGTTTGACATCAGGAAACTGCATCAAAGCTGACTCAATCTCCCCCAACTCAATTCGGAAACCCCTCAACTTCACCTGATAATCGACTCGACCCAGATATTCTAAGTCACCATGAGGTAAATAACGGACGCGATCGCCTGTTTTGTATAATTTCTCATTCTGTAGAGACGTTTCATGAAACGTCTCTACAAAAAGATTCTCAATAAATCTTTCTTGTGTTAACTGAGCTTTATTTAAATAGCCCTTTGCTAATCCTACACCACCGATATACAGTTCCCCTGCAACTCCAATAGGAACGGGTTGTAAATAATCATCAAGAACATAGAAAGAAGTATTATTAATTGGTTTACCGATGGGTACAGAACCCGTAGAAATATTTGAAAGAACGTCCTTATATTGTGTGATCGCGGACCAAATAGTAGCTTCTGTAGGACCATATAAATTCCATACTTCCCTACCCCGTTTAACTAATTCTTCTGCAATACTTATATCTAAAGCTTCTCCACCACAGAGAATTTTAAGCTGTTGGTTATTATTTTGAATATTTTGATTACCTTGATTTCCTTCCCATCCTGATGCTAATAATAGTCTCCAGGTAGCGGGAGTTGCTTGCATGATGGTTATTTGATGGGTTTGCAGAGCTTGAATTAACTTACTTCCATCAACAGCAGTTTCTCGACTAGCGATAACTAAAGTAGCACCTGTAATTAGAGGTAAATATAATTCTAGAGCAGCGATATCAAAAGATAAAGTTGTTACACACAGTAAGATATCATTTGATGCGATTCCGGGTTTTTCCTGCATTGACTCTAAACAGTTTACCAGGGATTTGTGCATAATTTGCACTCCTTTGGGTTTACCCGTGGAACCGGAAGTGTAGATGATATAAGCTAGGTTTTCGGGGATGGTTTGCAGTGATAGGTTATCCTTGGATTCCTGGGAAATTAATTCCCACTCGTTATCAAGAGCAATAATATTACCCAAATTATCTTGTAGAGACGTTTTATAAAACGTCTCATCAGAATCGGTAATTAGAAAATCTAATCCCGAATCTTCCACCATGAATTGTAAACGTTCCTCTGGGAATCCTGGATCTAGGGGAATATAAGTCCCTCCAGCTTTGAGGATACCTAGTAATCCTATGAGCATTTTTTCAGAACGTTCTAGACAGATTCCTACTTTTGTTTGTGGTTCTACACCAATTGATTTTAAATAATGAGCGAGTTGATTTGCTTTCTGATTTAATTCTTTGTATGTAAGCTCTTTATATATTAATTGTTCGGATTCAAATATAACTGCGATTTTATCTGGTGTTTTTTCTGCTTGTTGTTCAAATAGTTGATGAATACAAAGGTGGGAATAATCTTTTCGAGTATGATTCCATTTAACAAGTAATTGTTGTTCTTCTTCGGGTGTAAATAAAGGTAGTTCGCAAACTTTTTGTTGCGGATTCGCGATAATACCTTTTAATAAAGTTTCTAGATGTCCTAACATCCTGCTGATGGTTGCAGATGCAAAACGACTATTATCATAGTTAATCCTTAATGATAGTTCTGCACCGGGAATTACCGTTAATGAAAGAGGATAATTGGTACGTTCAAAACCTCTTGCTTGACTAATTTCTAAATCATCGCTCCATCCCTGTAAAATAGAATCGATTGACACGGGATAGTTTTCAAAAACCACTAAACTTTCAAATAGTCCAGTTCCACTAGGAATATCGCTCCACTGTTGAATATCAATTAATGAAGTGTAAGAAAAAGACTCTTGCTCAATTTGCTGGATTTGTAATTGCTGTAACCAAGGTAATAATTCATCTCCAGGAGATAAATTTACTCGTACAGGTAGGGTATTGATAAACAAACCTATAATTGATTCTACACCAGGTAAATCTGGGGGACGACCGGAAATTGTTGCTCCGAATACAATATCATTTTCTCCACTATAGCGACTTAGGAGGATTGACCAGATACCTTGAGTAATAGTATTTAAAGTTAAGCGATTTTGTTTTGCGAAATTCTGAAGTTTACTAGTTAGATTTACAGACAGTTTTAATTCTTTTTGATTTACTTGTTTTTGATTATCAAGACTTTGTTGAGATTGTAGGGTGTGACTATCATGAATTAACGGGGTTGGTGCTGTAAAATCTTTGAGTTTATCTTGCCAGAAACTTTGTGCTACTGCAATATCTTGTTGTTGTATCCATTCAATATAATCGCGGTAAGGACGTGGTGGTGTTAAAGATAAATATTTCTTTTCTTCATCTTCATTCCCCTCAATATTTGCTTGATAAAAGCTGAAAACTTCTTTTAATAAAATCCCATTACACCAACCATCCATTAATATATGATGATGACTCCAGACAAAGTAGTATTCGTCGGATTGTATTTGTAATAAAGCACAACGCATTAAAGGGGGTTGATTTAAGTCAAATCCTTTTTCTCTATCTGCTTGTAAAAATTCTTCTAATTTATTAGATTGTTGATTTATAGTTAAACCTTGCCAATTTTTCTCAATCCAGGGTAAATCAGCTTGACTGAAAACAACTTGTAGGGGTTTTTCTGCTTCTTCCCAATAAAAAGCTGTACGTAAGATTGGATGTCGTTCTATAACTTTTTGCCATGCTTTTTTAAAGGTACTGGTGTTTAAATTACCTTTTATTTTACAATTACGTTGCTCGAAATAAATTCCAGATTTAGGAGAGTATAGGGAATGAAATAACATCCCTTGTTGCATGGGGGAAAGTTCGTATAAGTCAGTTATATTATCCAAATTGCGTTAGGAGAATTATACCCTTATAGTATCAAACCAGTGGGTAAATTCCAAGTTATCGAAAGAATGGCAATGCTACCACCTGCCGAGATTAAAAATGGCAATTATACTTTAGAAGCAACTTATCTTAATCAGCTTACGGGAGAAACTTATCCGATAATAATTCCTAAAACAACTTTACAAATAGATTCCCAAGCAACAGCTATTCCGGCACCAGAATTAGATTTATC
>JBCCDM010000273.1:0-9091 GCA_039030795.1 Cyanobacteria bacterium P01_A01_bin.84 | reverse complement strand
GGATAATTGTATAGATTTGGTTGTAGCATTAATGAGATTAAATCCTAGCAAACGAGATTATTACCGACAAGGTATTAATGCTATGAAGCTTATAGAATCTACGTTTTAGTCGGTATCGTCGCCCCTTCAGCATAATATCACTTACCCAATTGTTAGAAAACGTGCTTCTAAAGTGCGTAAAAAGACAACTAAATCTGCTTAGTTGAGCTATTTCTATATTTTATTTTTGAAATTTTTGTAACCCAGTACCACTGGGTCATTTTTAATTTGAAACTTTATATCCACAGGAAGCATCCCAATGTCAAAAAAATATATTTTGTCATTGCCCCACCATAACACCGTTGCTCTACAAATCTTGGAATTTACTTCTAATTATTTAATTAAGGATACAAGTTTCCCCATACATATATCACAAACATTTTTGGAATTTCTAAAAACAATATTAATAGAATTAAATACTATTAGTTTTTACTACTAATAGTGCTTAGAAGATTTCCATAGTTGAAATTACTAGTAAACCGAAAATATCTTGTAAGGGCGCAAACCTTGCGCCCTCATGATTGGTAAAATTACAGCACTTTTCAATCTGTGTGAGGTACAATTCATATCGCCCTAAGGTAGTCCCAATGAAACAATTTTCACTACCCACAATGAAAATGATCTTCGTCCACTAACTACTCACTTTCAAGTCAGAAGAAAATTTACCTCATTTACTTACAATGTGCTGTATTTTCAGATACCAAAAGATTAGACTTACATTTTACAGTTCCACCGTATATGCATCTCTAATTCCAGGCACCTTAGTAATTTCACTTAAAATTCCTTCTGGAAGAGGATCGTCTAAACTCAAAACCATCACTGCATCACCACGGACAATCTTACGTCCTACTTGCATACTAGCAATATTGACATTGAAACTTCCTAACAAAGAACCAATTTTACCAATAATTCCCGGCATATCCCGGTGAACGGTAAACAACATATGGTGACTTGGAGGTACATTGATGGGAAAACTATCAATACTGGTAATGCGAATTTCACCATCACCGAGTAAAACACCCGTAACTGAATGTGTACCCAAGTTACCTGTTGCTTCTAAACGTACTGAACCAGCATAATCCTTAATTGAAGAATCTCTGGTTTCAATTACCCGAATACCCCTTTCTTTAGCCTCAATGCTTGCATTTACATAATTGACTCGTTCCCGTAATGCTTGGAAAAGTAAACCTTTGAGTGCTGCGACTACTAGAGGCTGACTGCTGTTAGTTGCCAGTTCTCCCTGTAAACTAACATTTAGGGTTTCAACCCTACCCCCAGCTAATTGTCCGGCTAAGTTACCCAAAGTTTCTGAGAGCTGCATATAAGGCTTCAGTTCTTCTAAAATATCCGGACTCAAGCCGGGAATATTTACCGCAGAACGGGCTGGAAGTCCTAACAAGACATCCCGGATTTGTTCCGCGACATCAACAGCTACATTCACCTGTGCTTCTGTAGTCGAAGCACCCAGATGAGGGGTTAAAATCATCTCTTTACCCAAAGCCTTTAAAGGAGAGTCACCTAAAGGCTCAGATTCATATACATCTAAGGCAGCACCTTTAATCTGTCCTTGTTTAAGAGCATTGGCTAAAGCCTCCTCATCAATGATTCCACCACGGGCACAGTTGACAATTCGTGCATTCGGCTTCATTTTTGCCAATTTTTCGGCATTAATTAAATGAGTAGTCTCAGGAGTTTTAGGAATATGTAAGGTAATATAGTCGGCTTGTTGGAGTAGTAAATCTAAATCTGCTAGCTGTACCCCCATCTGTTCTGCTCTTTCATTGGAGATGAAGGGGTCAAAAGCCATCAACTTCATTCCCATGGCTTTTGCAACCGCAGCAACGTGAGAACCAATTTTACCCAAACCTACAATTCCCAGAGTTTTCTTATAAACCTCTGCACCAACATAAGTTTTACGATCCCAGCCACCACTTTTTACCGAAGCATTAGCATCTGGAATATGTCGGGACAAAGCTAACATCATTGCTAAAGCGTGTTCCGCAGCAGCAATGGTATTACCCTCTGGAGAATTAACTACTACGATACCTTGGCGAGTTGCTGCGGGTACATCTACATTATCTACACCCACACCAGCACGACCAATTATTTTTAAATGCGTTCCAGCTTCAATAATTTCTTGAGTAACGCGGGTTCCAGAACGAATCATTAATGCATCATATTCATTAATGATTTCTGCCAATTGTTCTGGTTTCAAACCTGTTTTGACATCAACAGTCGCTACTTGGGAGAGAATATCAATCCCAGCTTGATCTACTGGATCGGAGACGAGAACCTTAGACATGATTGCTTGCTATAGAACTAAAATTAGTTTGCAGGATTTTGTTTTTAGATGAAAACTTTTAGTTTAGACTCAAATGTTCGCCATTAAGCAAAAAAATGATGGGTTGAAAATGATGGGTTTAATATGTCAATAAGAATCTCCCATGTTTTGCCTATGATGTTATTAAGCCCTTACTATGCAAGGTCAAAGTGGCGGTGAATTTACCTTGGAATTATAGCCATAGGCGCAGCTACTCCTTCGCTCAATATAAATCATTAAGTGACCCAAATACTATATATGTTTGTTAAACTTTCTGAGTTTTGAATAACTCTTAAGGAAATTGATAGCTAAATGAACTATTACAAATTGCTGAAATTATAGAAGCTAGACGTATATAAAATTACTTAAATGTTAATTTTGCTTCTCCGTCATCGTTGATAAATAAGGTATTGTTATCAAGTAGTTATTCTAGAAAATTAGTATCACCCAAGGAAGAGAAATCATAATCTTGAATGTTTACTGACTAATGATTATTTGATGTACCAAAAATATTTGCCATACAGTTTATAACTTATTTCATACTGATTTCTTTTTACAGTATTTTAATGTCGTGCGATCGCACAAATGTTAAATATTCAAAAGCTCCATTCAAAAATTCCAAGATATTATATTTTCCTTGGATACCCCCATTAAACATCTCCCCTGTTCCCCCCTTTCGTGGGATTGTTGAACATCTCTACATGAAAATTTATACTTATATTCAGCAATACTAAATCGTCTAAAAACTACTTAAATTCAGGACTTACATAACGAAGATTTGTCCAAAGCGACGGTCACTACGTGTAGGTTTACCTGAAAGGGTTGTCGTAGAATAGAAATTGCAGAGTTTTTGCGTTAGCTAGCGCGTTTGCTGCGCAAAGACGGAGTCTGCTCAAGAGAGCTTATACGTTGCTATCGTTTGTCCGCTAGAATAAACGATAGCGTTAACGTCTAGGACGGAATTACGTCGCTTTTGCGTAAGTCCTGAAACTATAAAAATTAGCCTTTTAATTACTCTACTTCTCTACCAAAAGCACGATGAGATTTTGCTCTCTCCATTTTTGGCATTAACCAAGCTAAACCCTCTGAAGTTCCCACCCATAACTTATTAGCGATATCAGGAGCTAATGAAAGTACTCGACTAGAAGGAAGTCCAGCAACTTCATCCAACACCGCACCCGTATAAGGATTTAGTCTTAATAAACCGTTATTAGTACCAACCCAAACACTTTTATCTTTAGCAAATTTAATAGATTTAACGTCTTTTCCACGCAGAGGGGTGACTGAACGCAATACAATTCCATTTTTAGGATTAATTACTAATAAATTATTAGGCATTCCTACCCAAATCAAGCCTTGAGAATCAATAGCCAAAGCCTGTACTGTAGTTCCAGGTATTTCTTTAATACGCTTTATAATTTTCGCACTAGCGGTATTAACTCGCACTAATCCTTCCAAAGTCCCTACCCATAGGTGTCCGTCAGCATCTAAAGTCATAGCATTGGCACTTACTCCAGGTAAATTTTTCAGGGTAGTCATGATTAATCCTTGGTCGGGACTAATTAGAGCTAAACCATTATCTGTACCTGCCCACAAATAGCCCCTTTTATCAACTAGTAAAGATAAGACTCGTTTGGAAGGTAAAAATAAATTTTGTGCAGTAATCTCACTACTATTAGGATCTACCCGCTTCAATCCTGCATATGTGCCTACCCATATCCGTCCTGATTTATCCTGAGCTAGGGCACCAATCGCTGTGTTTGGTAAATTAATCCGATTCAAAATTTGCCCTGTATTAGGATTTATACGTGTTAAACCTCTCCAAGAACCCACCCAGAGGTTTCCAGTAAAGTCAGGTTGCAAAGATGGAACGCGATAATCAACGGACTCTAATTGTATTGCTTCTTGTCGCCTCCTCTGACTTGGTAAAGGAGTATTTCTTTTTGGTGGTGGTGATTTATAGGTAGGTTTTAATTCTGAGGGGTCTATATCAATCAGTCTTTGGGTAATCAGAGTATGATTAGTTTTGCTTATAGCTTCTATGTCTTGAGTACCTTTTTGTTCTTTGTTAGGTATTACTGCGCTAACTATAGTTGGTGTTGTCACTAATCCTATTAAAACTGAACTAATTAATAAACCCGCAGAATTTCGAGAAAATATCACTTTATAATTTTCCTTTGGAGAGACTTATCATCGCTTTCACCTTTCACAAGCTAGACTGCATAAAAGCTATACCTAAACTTGCTGCCAACTATAACTAAAGTTACTAACTATCAGCGTAAAATTCCTGAGATGTATCTTCAAGATATTCTCAGGAATGTTTTAAGGCTAAAGACTAATTTCAGTATTCCCCTGGTTTATATGTCGATCAACTTTTTTCAGGAAAATTTTGGTCGTAATTATGGGGATTGTTGAATATTACTACTGAATCTAAAAGCTTCTAATGCTTGTTGTGGCTTATTTGTAAAGAAATCTTAATAAAATGTTTAAAACAATATGTAATAAATAATTTAAATCAGAAAGTTAAAAATATTCAAAGAATAACTTATGACATTCTTGATATATTGTGGAGTAAGTTACAAATTGAGCAGCACGCAATATTACTTGTGTTTGCCATTCCTCAGTAGGTTGTCTGTAAATAAAATGTTTCTCTTTGTCTTGTCCATTGCTTTTCGGTTTTTTCGGGCTATAAGGATGGGTATTCGTGTATGTTGCCCTTCGTATTTTTCCCAAGTGGGCTCAAATCATGGGAGAATTTAGTTAATAGCCCATTATTTATCTCTGGATAAGTATGGATCATAAGTCAGAAGACAAGATAAAGGTGTGATGTTTAGAAAGAGGCTGGGTGGAAGAAAATCAAATAAGATAGATTTTCTCTTTTCTTTAAAGAAAAAATTTAAAAGAGTTGATGGCTTGTCTGTAGGTGGTATTAGAACTGCAAGTTTAACTTGCCTCCAATACTGGTATGACAGCAAATTTCTACCAAAACTTCTTTAACATCTGTTTTAAGTGTTGGTCATAGAGAATATTTCACTCTTTTGCTGAAGTTAGACTCCCTTGTGAGGAGTTTTAATTTCCAGCATCAAGAAGTGAACGAGGAATGGTTGGAGAAAATTGTGTGATGGTGCAAAAGCATCTACCTATGACGGTTAATCGCCTTCTGCGGGAGAAGCTCGAGCAGATGCACAGTTTGTAATTGAGTGAAGAATGACTTCAAGGACAAAGGAAAATATGTCTTACGCGCAAACTAGGACTCAAGCGAAAGCTGGATATGAAGCTGGAGTTAAGGATTACAGATTAACTTACTACACTCCTGATTACACTCCTAAGGATACTGACCTTTTAGCAGCATTCCGGATGACTCCTCAGCCAGGAGTACCTCCCGAAGAAGCAGGTGCTGCTGTGGCTGCTGAGTCCTCTACTGGTACTTGGACAACTGTATGGACTGACTTGTTAACAGACCTAGACCGCTACAAGGGTCGTTGCTATGATATTGAGCCAGTTCGCGGTGAAGATAACCAGTACATTTGTTATGTAGCTTATCCTCTGGACTTATTTGAAGAAGGTTCTGTTACCAACGTATTGACCTCGATTGTAGGTAACGTATTTGGTTTTAAGGCTCTAAGAGCGCTACGTTTAGAAGATTTACGCATTCCTGTAGCTTACCTGAAGACTTTCCAAGGACCTCCCCACGGTATCCAAGTTGAGCGCGATAAGTTGAATAAGTATGGTCGTCCTTTATTGGGTTGTACCATTAAGCCTAAGTTAGGTTTATCCGCGAAAAACTACGGACGCGCTGTATATGAGTGTTTGCGTGGTGGTTTAGACTTCACCAAAGATGATGAAAACATCAACTCTGCACCTTTCCAAAGATGGAGAGATCGTTTTACCTTTGTTGCTGATGCTATCCACAAAGCACAGGCAGAAACTGGCGAAATCAAGGGTCACTACCTGAACGTAACTGCTCCTACTTGTGAGGAAATGCTGAAGCGGGCTGAGTATGCGAAGGAGCTAAATATGCCCATCGTCATGCATGACTATTTGACTGCTGGTTTTACTGCTAACACCACCTTGGCTCACTGGTGTCGTGACAATGGTTTGTTATTACACATCCACAGAGCGATGCACGCGGTTATTGACCGTCAGAAAAACCATGGTATCCACTTCCGTGTATTGGCTAAAGCATTGCGTATGTCTGGTGGAGACCACATTCATACCGGTACTGTAGTTGGTAAACTAGAAGGTGAACGCGGTATTACAATGGGTTTTGTTGACCTACTGCGTGAAAACTATGTTGAGCAAGATAAGTCTCGCGGTATTTACTTCACCCAAGATTGGGCTTCCATGCCTGGAGTAATGGCTGTAGCTTCTGGTGGTATCCACGTATGGCATATGCCAGCGTTGGTAGAAATCTTCGGTGATGACTCCGTTCTACAGTTTGGTGGTGGTACTTTAGGACACCCTTGGGGTAATGCTCCTGGTGCGACTGCAAACCGTGTTGCATTAGAAGCTTGTGTTCAAGCACGTAACGAAGGACGTAACTTGGCTCGTGAAGGTAATGATATTATCCGCGAAGCTGCGAAATGGTCTCCTGAGTTGGCTGCTGCTTGTGAACTTTGGAAAGAAATTAAGTTTGAGTTCGAGGCAATGGATACCGTCTAAATGTATTAGTTGTGAGTGTTTAGTTTTAGGTTTTAAGTTTAAAATCTCTTTAAATTTAGAACTTAACACTTATAACTCATAACTATGATGGGCTGGGGTCAAGTATGAATATAAAGCAAATTGCCAAAGACACAGCCAAGATGCTGCAAAGCTACTTGACATATCAGGCAGTAAGGACGGTGTCGGCTCAAATTAATGAAACTAATCCTTATGTTGCTGCTTGGTTGCATCGCTTTTCTACCAAGGAGAGAATCCAAAATGGAGAAGTGTATATTGAGCAATTATTCTTAGAAAAGCCAGAATTAGCTTTACGGATTATGACAGTCAGGCAGCATTTAGCGGATGAAATGACCGAATTTTTGCCGGAGATGGTTTGTACTGGGATAGTACAAGCCAATATGGAACATCGTCGTCAGCATCTTGAGCGGATTACGCAATTCAATTTATCTAACCCTAGTACTCAAGAAGAAGAGCAATCAATATCAGATATTAATTCGGGTGAATCTTCGAGTTAGTTGATGATTTAACTAGTAGTCAAAATATCGCAGGATACGTTTAAGAAATATGCAAACTTTACCAAAAGAGCGTCGTTACGAAACCCTTTCTTACTTACCACCCCTCAGTGACGCTCAAATTGCTCGTCAGATTCAATATATTTTAGACCAGGGTTATTTTCCTGCAATTGAATTCAATGAGACTTCTGAACCTACAGAAATTTATTGGACAATGTGGAAGTTACCTTTGTTCAATGCTAGAGCTACACAAGATGTATTGAATGAAGTCCAGGCTTGTCGTTCTCAATATCCTGGTTGTTTCATTCGTGTAGTTGGTTTTGATAATGTTAAGCAGTGTCAAATTCTTAGCTTTATTGTACACAAGCCTAACCAAGGTGGTTACAGATACTAAGTTTGAATTAGGGTAGATTTTTATTTTCTGTCTTAATCTGGAATATATTTTCCCTTCCTGCAAAATGTAGGGAGGGAATTTTGCTTCAGAGGGAGTGGCTATACTTTGGAAAAAGAAATTATACCAATTCAATAAATGATTGCACTACCCCAAATACATTTGTCCCATTCTTTTTCTAAATTGGTATTACAACCAAATTGGATATATAGTGCTACGCTTCGAGATTAGCGGAACTTGGGCAAAAAATATGCAAAAAATAACTTAAAAAGCTTATGTGATAAGTGTTTAACATCAATTTACCTATTTTCTTGATATATCTATTTTTACTCAAAAGGTTATTTCAGGATGCGATCGCCGACAAAAAGTATCATCTTACTTATAAAATTTAATTAAAGTAAAACCCCTTCAGTTTCTAATTATTTTAAGTAAAAAAATAAATATATACAAAAGTATATGCATTATTTATTTAACGTAAATAAAGAATTGTATGTATTTGCGTATCGCAAAATATGTACTTTTATATACTAGAGAGAGTTACCCAAGACAGTGCGTTAATGTATATTTGGAGGTCATATTAATGATTCATACATACGAAGTGTTTGTGGATATGAAGGGGTTTGTCGATCCTTCGGGTGTAAACTTTTATCAAGGAACGACGCATTACGAAATCAACGCTGTTTCAAAAGAAAAAGCTGACGATTTGGCTTTTGAAAAAGCTAGAAGCGAGCATCCAGATTTTACTGAATATGATGTCAGGATAACCAGACAACTAAAATAAAATGGGCGGTTTTGGGAAACTTGTAGTACTTATTCGATACTGGTTTCGTTTTAATTGTCTACCCAATAGTTTACATACATTGTAAAACCGTCTTGAAATAGTTCAAGGCGGTAATGTTGTTATTTACTGAATTATTTTTTCTTAATTAGGGTTTGCTCAAAAGTGGTGAGAAGTAGTCCGGAGGATTAATTCGTCACTTAAGCAAGAAAGAGTTTTTGAGAACTTGTCTTAAATTTTGGGGAGAAGTTTTCAGTGAGATACTGATTATATCAGTATTATTACTTTATTTATAGTATGTGATTTATTTTATCAAGCATGAAACTCTTTGACAGCATGGGTTACGCTACGCTAACCCATCCTACATTTAATTCAACCCACTTACTTAT
>JBCCDM010000272.1:0-9119 GCA_039030795.1 Cyanobacteria bacterium P01_A01_bin.84 | reverse complement strand
TGTGAAGATTCATCCGATAAGTACTCAGACAAAATTAATTGTATATTTGTGATTGCGAGTGGAGCGTAGCGTAACGTGGCAATCGCAATACTTGGAGATTGCTTCACTACCGTTCGCAATGACACAAACTATTTTGTCCACTCACTTAGTACTTATACTTATAGATAAAAAATTTGAGGAAGTTGTGAGGATTGGGAAAAACACTGGGCTTTTATGTTTCTGTCTAAATTATTGAGAATTTACCCGATAATTATTGTCGCCTTCTTCTAGATCCCAATGGATAATTTAACCGCTTATTGTTAATTAATATCATGTCCGGTTGAACACTTGTCATTACGTTAGCGGAGCTTGCCCATGACGCACACACAGCGATAGCGGAGTGAAGTAGTCCCCCCAGACTTTGCGATTGCGTCATTCCACTCTGTTCCACACACGCTTGGAACATATCGTAACTGATTATCCGGACTTGATATAATTACCAAAAATTTACATTCAATACAACTTCCCTCACAGAATTCTCACATTTCAAATCTAATATGAAATCATCCTCGATGAGGCGGAGTTTAGACGTGGAGTTGAAATAATCATGAATACTTGTCCTTGTTGTAACGATATACTTTTACGCCACGTAGATGGTCATCAGGTTCGCTGGTTTTGTCGTACTTGTTGGCAATCCATGCCAGTATCAGATTATAAACATTCTGAGATTCTTTCAGATATGTACTCAAAAGATTTATCTAGAGTTATCCACAAATTAGCTCACATTGATGACCTTGCTAATTCTAAAACCGTTGAGATTATATTAGCAAGTTAATTTCTCCAAAAAGTGAATCCCAGGGAACACGGAGTCCCAGAATGACAAGCTACAGGAAGGTGCGATCGCGTATTTTATTATCTATGCATTCGTGATGAAAAATTTAGTAATTCAAACATTTAGATCGACGCAAATCCCCCTTTTGTAAGGGGGATTTGCATAAGTACTATAAATCAATACGGTTGCGGTTAAGAACAATGTAGGTTGGGTTGAGCTTGAGCGTAACCCAACAAACGGTGATAATATTGGGTTGCTCTCCGAGAAGAGTCCCTCCGCGTCTACCTTCCTCAAACGTCACTTACTAAAATGGGGGATTCACTTCACCCCCACAACCCAGTGATATTAAGTCCGCTTAACGGGACTTAGACAAAAAACAAGGAGGAAAAAGCCTCAAAGGTAGTCAGGGCAAAGAATATACGTCAAAGCCTAAAAAATCGCTTAAACTCAGATATATCAAGAAAATAACCAATTCGATGTAAAATCATTGACATATAAAGCTTTGAGCCTTTTTTGACCCAAAAAAATGTCTAAGTCCCGTTAGGACTGAAATAATTAAATTCCTTGCTGGTTTGGTAGTCAAGGTCAGCGCGATCCACGACGAACAGCACTTTATGCACTTTGGGGATTTGGGTGAGAATTTGGGCAGTTTTGAAGCTAGTGAGGGTTTTGCCCGATCCGGTAGTGTGCCAGATATAGCCGTTTTTATCAGTATCCTTCGTAGCCGAGTCCCATTAGACGTTCGATTAGTTGTTGTTCTAGTTCTGCTTCGGTTTGCGTCATGGGGAAAGAGTAGAATTACTGTGTATATTAGTATCACAGGTATCACACAAAATCATTGATTCTCTTCACCCCATGCGTCTTTGCGGATGGTATCTAAGGTAATGTTGTTCCCTTCCCAAATTCCGGCTAGGGCGAAAAAGTCTTGATTCTATTCCTAATTCTCTGGTTCAAGGGTTAAACCGCGATAGACTTGTTCAATGGGGAAATTGAGGTTAATGCTTTTGAGTTCGATTGTATCGCCTGCTTTGTAGTTGATAATCAACCAGTCGCCTGCGTCGTTTTTGTGATACAAATCTATTTCGATGCTGGTAGAACTGACTAGTAGGTAATCGATTAAAGCTGGGTTTTGACGGTACATTCGGAATTTGCCGCCTCTGTCATAGGCTTCGGTGCTGGCGGAGAGGACTTCGACGATGAGGCAGGGGTATGTGATGTATTGGGTGGTGGTTTTATCGCGATCGTCGCAGGTGACGCTGGCATCTGGGTAGGTATAATTATTACTTCCTACAATATTAACTCTCAGGTCTGAGTTACCTGTTATGCAACTACTAGCGTCTAAATGGGTATCAAACATAGCTGTAAATCGAATTGCAATCCGGCTATGATTAACGCTACCGCCAGTCATGGCGTAAACTTCGCCGTCGATCAGTTCGTGTTTTTCTAGTTGCTGCTCTTCCCAAGCAAAATATTCTTCGGGGGTTAAGTTTGTGGGTTTGTCTTTGGCTGCGATCATTGTGGGAAACTCCTGGGTTGGATGACTCGCACACTTTCATATAGAAAAATCTCTGCTGCACTTTGATTTTACACAAATAAATTTATCCGTAATGCCCTACTCTTCATTTAACATTGCTTGTTCATCAAGGAAGGTTTGTAGCCGGATCTCGTAGTCTTCATAGTAAAGGGTGTACAGTGCTTGGCTGTAAAGTAGTTTTCCGTCTAAGGGATATTCTTCATCTAGTAAATCATTAAATTCTGGATTCTCTTCATATCTAATTCTGCTTTCTTGTTCCTTTACTTCTATTACCTCAAATTCTTGTGTTTTTTTCTCTAAATCTAAAATGAAGAACGAAGCTAGTGTATATCGTAATAAGCTTTCAGTTACTTCTACAATAAGTCTTGATAGATTTATGTCGCTTTTCAAAAGTTTTGGCACTTCTCTTCCATGAGAAATATGTAACTGTTCACCTATAGAATAATTTTGCCGTGGTGCAACAACTATACCAGGGTGTTCTCTATTTTCTGCAATGAATATCCCATTCAAGGGACAAAAATCTTTGGTATTAAAAGTATAAATAACTCGTTCTTGTTGTGTTGCCCAAATTAATTGTTCTTCATCTGAATAAGCAATTCTATCTGTATCTAAAACGGTTAATACATCAATATCATTTTTACGTAAAGTTTTTACAAAGGCTGCCCTACTAGCATCTTCATCCAAATACAACCGAATCAAACTCACTGAACTTAACCCGCAAATTATTCAGTCTCTAATCGCTTGTATTCAGCTTCTTCTTGTGCCAAATAACCTTCAATTTCCTCTTGATTTGCATAATAATAAGCTAAGGCTGCATGAATTTGAGCCAAATTGATGAATCCAAATTCACTGGCGATTTTTTGAGGTGTAAGTCCTTCTTTTGACATTACTGCAAATCGAGTACTTTATAGTCATAATATTTCTGATTTTTGTCGTTTACATACAGGATTTATTTATGAATCTAAAACACATTCAGGAATAGCCTTACTGTCTCAAGATTATTCCATTGGCGAACAATTAAAAGCGATAATGAAATTGATTTCTATTAAAAGTGCAGAAGATATGCTAAATAAATTAGAATTTTTAAGTAAATATCTGAAATAGTTAGGATGACGTGTAGTATTACAAAATTTTTTGTCAGTTAATAGTCACGGAGTGTGGTAAATCTTTAATCAGACCGATGTTTTAAATTTTGATTTGAATTTTGACTTGAATTTTGATTTGATTATTTGTGTTTTACCCTAATCCAATGTCAACTACTCCTACCCCCCGTCTAATTTTAGAAACCCTGTTACCACACCTGAAAGCAGCAGCAGCTTACGCGCGATCGCTTCAAAATAGAATTGCTGCACTTCCGGAAAAGGATGCTGGAAATAACTTTTTTGCTACGGCGTTGACTGATGCGGATGTGGCGATTCAAAATTTAGTAGAGGTGGTAATTTTGGGTGCTTTCCCTGATATTCGTTTCTATGGTGAAGAGTATGAAAGTTCTCGGAATACTAAGTATTTTCGTTCTTTGGAGTTAGGGGGACGGGATGATTATTTGGTGACTTTAGATCCAATTGATGGTACTAGGTTCTATATGGATGGACATTCTAATTACCAAATTATCTTAAGTGTTCTAAATGCTGATGATTATGAAGCTGTAATTGCAATTTCTCCAGCTGAAAATATTTATTATTATGCTTTGAGGGGTGAAGGTGCTTTTAAGGGTAGTTTGGATATGAATTTAGAAGATTGTACCCCATTACGAGTTAATCCATCTTTAAGAGCGCCGATATCATTAGGAAGTGGGATGTCTAATTTCGCATCCAAGCTGAAAGGTAAGTATGAATTGGTAGATGTTGTTGTTGATTATTCTAGTTCCGAGCAAATCCCTAATCTTAATGGTATTTTAAGCGGAGAACTGAGTGGAGCCCTCAAATCTTCTGGTAAGTTTATTGATGGTGGTGCATTAACTTTTATGGCAAGGGAAGCGGGATGTATTGTTACTACTTTGGATGGTTCGTCTTTACCACCGCTAAATACTTGTGAAGATTACAGTTTACCTGGGTTAATTATTGCGGTTTCGGAAGAAATTTATCGGAGTCTGTTGGGGGTAATGGATGATGGGGAACGGGTAAACGGGTAATATCAAGTCCGTTTAATTAGTGACGATATAACGCTATTGAAAAGATGCTACTCATTACTCTTTACTCTTTACTCATTACTCATTACTTAGTCCCCACAGATATGACAACTGTTTAACCGGACATAATATAAATGGGTAATAATAATTGGTGAGTTGGGGATTGCTTCGCTTTTAGTCTCCTTTCCTGCTTATTTGTCCTGCTCTACTTTCCGGTTGGCAGTTACAATTTTCTTTGAAGAGGTATACATTCTAAATATAGTATTGTGCTGAGCGATCGCTTATGATGCCAAACCTGTTAAACAATCGTTATCGCGTCCTGGAAACGTTGGGTAGTGGTGGTTTTGGTGATACTTTTTTAGCGGAAGATACTCATTTACCTTCTGGTCGGGTGTGTGTAATTAAGCGGTTGAAAACAGTTGCTGATAAGCCTAAAGTTTATCAGATTATGCAGGAAAGGTTTGCTAGAGAAGCTGCTATTTTAGAGGAGTTGGGGGAGGGGAGCGATCGCATTCCGAAACTATATGCTTATTTTGTTGAAGGTGAAAATTTTTATCTGGTGCAGGAGTTGATTGAGGGAGTTATTCTCAATCAGAAGCTACAGCAAGAGGGTGTTTTTCAGGAAAATTTGGTTAAGAAAATACTGGTAGATATTTTACCGGTTTTAGATTATATCCACAGTAAGGGAATTATTCATCGGGATATTAAACCTAGTAATATTATTTATCGTCACAAAGATAGTAAACCGGTTTTAATTGACTTTGGTATTGCCAAGGAAATTATTAATCCCGACTTGGATCGGGGGGGTGATGTTAATAATACCATTGTTATTGGTACTCCTGGTTTTATGCCTCCCGAACAAGCTGCTGGAAAACCCGTTTGTGCTAGCGATATTTACAGTTTGGGGATGACTGCTATATGTTTGTTGACTGGGGAGTCAAGTCAAAACCTACGGACGAATTCCCGGAATGGAGCCATTCTGTGGGAAGATGTTAGTCACAATATTAGCAATGATTTAATTAACGTTTTAAATCGTGCGATCGCTATGCATCCTTATGACAGGTTTACTGATGCACAGTCAATGCTAGATGCGTTAAATCCTCAAGATAAATTTCTCGCTACAAAAGAAGTTCAGCCAACTAAATCATTATCAAATCAATTATCCTCACCAGGGGAGAATCTGAGTTCTATACAAACTCAACCTCCAAGATTAGAGGATACTACTGAGAATACTCCTTTCCCTGGGGCTATTTCTCCAAGATTTATTCCTCTAGAACATAACTATAGTCAACAGAGTTATCGCAATCGTCAGATATTACTTAACAAGGTGAGAAATTACTGGGTAAAGGGTGTTTTAGAAACTTCCTTACATGGTGTTGCTTTAATTGAATTGGGTCTAGAAAACCGTTTTGATGTTTTATCTCGTCCTTGGGGTATGCTGTGGGAGTCTCCCCAACAAGCAAAACAGGTATTACCTCAGCATACCAAAGTTATTGACTTATTTTTACAAATGGGAGTCGGGCGATCGCTCTTAATTCTAGGTGAACCCGGTTCTGGAAAAACTACTACCCTTTTAGAAGTTACCCGAGATTTACTTAATATTGCCGAGCAAAACGTCTCTATACCAATTCCAGTTGTATTTAACTTATCTGCTTGGAGAAATCCCAAACAAAGTATTGCCAAATGGTTAGTTAAGGAATTAAATACAAAATATCAGGTTTCTCAAGAAATTGGTAAAAGCTGGATTGAGAATCAACAACTATTGTTATTACTTGATGGTTTAGATGAAGTCAGCATTGAACGTCGAGAAGCTTGCGTCACAGCGATTAATAAATTTACCCAACAATATGGCACCACCGAAATCATAGTTTGTAGCCGTATTAAAGATTATCAGGCTTTATCTCGTAGACTAAAAACTCAAGGTGCAGTATTTATTCAACCACTGAGCTTTAAGCAAATCCAAAATTATTTAGAAAGCATTGGTTCAGAACTTTCTGCTGTCAAAACAGCATTACAAACTGATACTATCATGCAAGATTTAGCCAAGTCTCCTTTAATGTTAAATATTATGACTTTGGCTTATCAAGGTATATCAATTACAGATTTACCAGGAATAAACTTAGAAGAACGTCGGCAACATTTGTTCGATAAATATATCCAAAGAATGTTGGAACGTCGCATTACAAATAATGCTCAGAATGATTATCCCCACAAAAAATCCCTTCACTATTTAAGTTGGTTAGCCAAAGTCATGACCAAGCAATCAGAGACTGTATTTTTCATTGAAAGAATGCAACCAAGTTTATTACCAAATCAAAAATATAAATACAGTTATTATGCTTCTTGTCTGATCGTATATATCATCATCAGTGGCTCAGTTGGTATTCTCCTAGTCCCCCTATACAGAATATTATTATCAATGATTTGTACAGGCATTTTTTTCTGGATATTTTTTGGTCTGGAAAAAATTCAACCAGTAGAAGCTCTCAGATGGTCTTGGAAAGACGCTAGAAAGAATTTATTATTCGGAATGAGCGGAGGATTTTTACTCGGTATATTTCTCACATTAACCAAACTTGCTTACAATCTACCAAACTTGGGTACGGATATGCTGAGTTTTTCAACCCAAGCATGGAGCGGGGGTATAGTATTTGGTTTAAGTTTAGGATTAGTATTTGTCTTAATTCGTGGATTAACAGCCCCTAGCATTCAAACCTTAACTGCTCCCAATGAAGGTATGTGGCAATCTGCAAAAAATGCTACAGTATTTGGTTTAATCAGTTCCTTATTATTAGGCGTTGCCGCTCTGATTATATCCTTGGAAGTACGTGTTTGGGCACTTTACGGTTTAGCTTTCGGTATCGCTGCTGGTGGTGGTGAAGCTTGCGTAAAACATTTGGTAGTACGTACACTTTTGTTTCAAAATGGTAATATTCCCTGGAACTACTCTCGTTTTTTGAATTACGCAACTGAGCGAATTTTCTTACAAAAAGTAGGAGGCGGGTATATATTTGTACATCGCCTCCTGTTGGAGCATTTTGCCCAGATGTAATGTACAGCACTACCTGTATATATTAGGACATCTGAATACTTCTTATCTGGAGGGGGTTTGGGGGAAAATCTCTCAATTCTTTCTTCTTCTTGAAAAATGTCCTAACCCCAAAGTGTAGCGTTACATCAAGTCCGCTTAATTAGTTACGATATAACGCTATTGAAAAGATGCTAGTGCTACTCATTACTCATTCTCATTACTCATTACTTAGTCCCCACAAATATGACAACTGTTTAACTGGACATAATATTATACCTAATATACTTAACGTACTTGTTTCAACATATCCACTAAGGTTGTATGAGCATCTTTTGCATCTGCGAGGGTGTGGTCAAATTTAATACGTACTGGTACATCTTCACCATCAACCTGTGCTTTTAAGTCCATACCTTCAGCATCTATCGCTAACATTTGCGCTGAAGTGGGGTTCTCTATATTACCAAATGCTTTCACGTACTGGGCAACAGCATCAGCATGGTCTTTATTCATGTGATTACAAATGCGATCGCTTACTTCTTTTGTAAATTTGTCAGACATGATAATTGCTTTTATAGAACATTCTTAGCAATTGTAATAAAAATCAGGGTAATGGGTAATTAATTTTGAATGCCGGAATTTACCTCTCCTTCCCATTACCCTTTAACTTGTTCTTAGGGGGGCTAAAAATTCTCTAATATACTGGTTAACTAGTTCTGGTTTTTCCTGTTGTACCCAATGACTACAGTTAGGTATATATTTAATTTGAAAGTCTTTCACATAAGCTTGAGTTCCATAAGTTAGCTCTTTACCTAAAGCTTTATCTTCTTCTCCCCAAATCATTAGTGTGGGAATTTCTAATTCTGAATATTTTCTTTTGTTCTGACTTCTCGTAAAAACATTACGATAATAGTTAATTGTTGCTGTTAATGCACCTGGTTTTGATATAGCATTTTTATATGCTTGAATATCTGCCGATGTGAAAGTACTTTTATCGATTGCCATACCGATAAAAGCTTTTTCAATAAATTTATAGTTCTTATTTTTAATATACCGTTCTGGTAAAAATGGTAGCTGAAAAAATAAAATATACCAGCTTTTAATTAATTGTTTAATTGTAAGTAAACCCTGACTCATTTTTTCTGGATGAGGTACATTCAAAATAATTAATTTTTCTATTATCTCGGGATACTTGTAAGCAAAATTCCAAGCAATTAAGGCACCCCAGTCATGAGCTACTAAAATACATTTTTTATACCCTAAAGCTGTGATTACTCCTTTAATATCTTCAATAAACTCCTGCATTACATAAGCTGATTTCTGCTGGGGCTTATCGCTATCGTTGTAACCTCTTAAGTCAAGGGCAACAACTTTGAATTCTGGGGAAAATTCTGCTATCTGATAACGCCAAGAATACCAAAATTCAGGGAAACCATGCAACATTAACATTAAACAACCATTACCCTGAGTAACATAATGTAAGTTAATCCCATTTGTCTTGACATATCTGTGAATGAGATTATTTTCTATATTCTGTTTCATACTTATGTTTGATTGTTTATTATTTTTACTTGTTAGGTTTAATTATACTTAGGTTTATTTATTAATATGAATAAAT
>JBCCDM010000271.1:0-9166 GCA_039030795.1 Cyanobacteria bacterium P01_A01_bin.84 | reverse complement strand
ATTATTCATATTATTTTAAGTTTTTTTGAATAATTTTAATAATAACTAAGACTTCAAACTTCTGATTTCATTTCATCAATTTCAAATAAAGAAACCACTACTCCCGCAATCGGAATAGATATGAATATACCTAATAAACCTGCGACCCTAGCACCTATTAATAACGAAAAGAATATGACAACAGGATTAAGATTGAGTGCATCTTGCATGATTCGTGGCGCAATTAAATTATCCTGTATTTGTTGTAATACAATGCAAGCAGCTAATACTTTGATGGCTAACCAAACGCCCTGAGATAAAACAATTGCAGTAATTACACTAATTCCTAACGTTGCTCCTATTCCTGGAATAATATCAATTAAACCAACTATGACTGATAAAACTAAAGGAAAAGGAACATTTAAAACTAAGAATACTAAGAAGGTAGATATTGTTAAAAATAATGTTAATAATAATTGTCCTCTAAAAAAACCTAAAAAGTTACGTTTAATTAAATTTGCAAATCTTTGTCGTTTCGATTCTGGAATAATTTTGAGAGTTAGTTCCCAAATTTGTTCTCCTTCTAAAAGCATAAAAAAAGAAACAACAGCAATTAGAATAAATGTGGCAAAGTTCGTTAAAAAACCTTGAAATATTGCCAATACATTCATCAATCTTGAGATAGCTTGATTTCGTAAAATTTGTTCTATAGAACCTAAATCTATTGGTAGATTGCGATCGCGTAATATTTCTTCTATCTTTTCTACAAAAGGTACTAAGGAACTTAAAAAAGCAGCAACGCTATCTGTTAATTCCTGCCCTTGAGACAAGAGTCCCAAGCTAACAGTGATGACTAATGTGCCAATAATTATGATACCCAATACGAAAATAACTACAACAGCTAGATTTCTGGGTAAAAAGCGTTGAAGCCATTTCACAGGATAGTTAAGTAAAAAAGCTAAAATTGTGGCAAATGTAAAAATGATAATGATTGGTTCAAAGTAAGCTAATAGCTTTATGAATGTCCAACCACAGGCAATTAAAAGCAGAAAACGAACTAATGTTCTGATATTTAAGCGAGTGAAGAAATTTCTGCTTTCGGAACTGCTCATATTTATTTTATGATTTTATGATTTTATGATTTTATGAAAAATCTTGAATTTCAGAGTCATAGATAGGGCTTGCTGAAACAGTCTAGAAATCTAAAATAGAGTCCAAACAAGTCGAAAAATAATTGGTTTGGCGGCTTGACTTCTAAACTTAATCAATAATTTCTCACAAAAGTGCAAAGGTTTTGAGCCAGTAGGTGCCACAAGGGCAGTACTTTTTTTGGAGAAAAAGGCTCTTATTGTCTTATCTGGCAAGGCTAATAATTTATGCAGCAAGCCCTAATTATTGTTAGTTGAAGGGAAAAGGGAGGAAAGATTAAGGGTAAAAGATTTTAAATTAGAACGATAACCCTAAAAAGTTAGCGTGGGAGCGATAACATGATACTGTCCGCTGTAAATAATGCACACCTTTTCCCAAAAATTAATAGTAAATTTAAAATACTAATCCTGATAGCATCAAATCCCATACTTAATAATCAAGTTTTACTCTCATTAATTTTAATATTTTAATTTAATAGGAATAAGATAAAAGTTACTACTTTCTCAAGACGCAGAATTCAACAATCAAAAGTGAGAAGATATGATTTATCAAGAAATTTTTTATCTTCCTAAGTCATGTAGTGTATTGATCGCTGTTGTGCATTTTTGAGTAATTGTATCTAGTTCTTTTTTATCAGTAGATAATGGTGCTTCTATTACATTCCCTATCCGTATTGTTAAGGGGACTTTACGGGGTAAAACCTTACCTTTTTCTTCAATATCATGGCTGCCCCACAAACATACAGGTATTAATGGAACTTTGGCTTTAGCTGCAATTAAAGCTGCACCCCGTTTAGGGTCATTAATTCTACCATCAGAAGTGCGAGTACCTTCAAGAAATACACCTACAGCCCAACCCTTTTCTAAAAATTCTAAAGCTGCTCTGATAGCTTTGCGGTCTGCTGTACCGCGACTGACCGGATAAGCTCCATACAATTTAATTGCTTGCTTTAAAAGAGGAACTTGAAATAATTCCTCTTTTGCCATATACGCTATCGGACGACCAAAACCACTTGAAACTATTGGTGGGTCAAAATTACTAGCATGGTTACTAACAACTACTAATGATCCAGACCGTGGAACATTTTCGGCTCCATAAATTTTTCCTTGAAAGTAAGTGTGAAAAACGGGGCTAATTATTGACCACTTAAAGGCGTGGTAGAGCAGTAGACTTATAAATGGTTCGCGTTCTTTAGACATTTAAAGACGGGGAATGGGTAATGGGTAATAATGGTGAATTGGTAATTTGTAATTTGTAATTTGTAATTTGTAATTGGTAATTGGTAATTGGTAATTGGTAATTGTGAATGGGAATAGCTGCGCTATTAATTTCTTTAGTCTCCTAGTTTCCTAGTACAACAAGGCGTAAGTTTAGATAGGGTCTAATGGTATAGAAGCATTGATTTTCCGTAGATTTTACCCTTGCCAAACTTATGACTTCAGGTATTAGTCTCCTAGTTTTTGTCTTTTTCAGAACTTACCCACGGACTACGTATTTACGTCCGGAGCGACCATAGGAAAGTATAAGCTATATCGAACAGACTACGTCTTAAACGTTAGCTATACCGGAGTGGATTTACGCAAAGCCTTATTTCTCGTTACAAGTGCGTAAGTCCTATCTTTGTTACTCCAAGTTAGCAGCAGTACTAATATTTGCTAGATTTAAACCTTCACAGGTACGCTTGAGCAAACCAGTTAATACTTTCCCAGGACCAATTTCTACTACTCTTTCTATACCTTGTTTTGGTAGGGCTAGGGAAATTTCTCGCCATCTTACAGAACCTGTCATTTGTTTTATTACTCTTGCTTTGAGTGTTTCTCCATCTGTTTCTGGAACTGGTTCAACATTTGAGAGTACAGGAATAGATGCTGAACGAAAGTTAACTAATTCCAAAACATCTTGAAATTCTGTTGCTGCTGCTGCCATTAATGGAGAGTGAAATGCTCCTGATACATTTAAGGTTGTAGCGCGTTTAGTTTTAACCTCAGAGATGATTTTTTCCACTGCGGTGGGTGTCCCGGAAATGACCACCTGTGCTGGACTGTTATCATTTGCTAATACTACATCTGGATTTTCGGCGATCGCTTGTTCTAATTGTTCGCGATCAAATTTCATTAATGCTGCCATTTTACCACCTGCAGCATTGTCCATAAGTTCAGCACGCCGTTTAACCACCTGCAAACCTGCTGACCATTCAAATACTCCTGCAACGTATAGAGCAACGTATTCTCCTAAACTATGACCAGCAACTAAGTCTGGTTTTTGTCCTTTCTCTCGAAGAAGATCGGCTAGAATTGTCTCTACTACATATAAACAAGGCTGAGTATACAAGGTGTGGGATAATTTTTCCTCATCACCCTGACAAATATCTGTGACAGACCAACCTAAAATGTCTTGGGCTTGATTAAATCTTTTTTTTGCAGATGGTAGATTTAATAAATCTATTCCCATCCCAACCGATTGGGAACCTTGTCCGGGAAACACCCATGCAGTTTTTGTCATTTGCTATTTGTTACTAGTCATTAACGAAAAATTAAGGAGTCAGTATTTTAGGATAATTTATCAGCAAATGTAGTTGATTCTGCAAGAATTAACAATTAACCACTAATACTGACTAAAGAGAAAAAAAGAGAAAAATCAGAATTTTGCCTGGAGGGATTTTGTTAATCCTTCACAACATTGAGTGCGGTATTTAGCTCCAAACTGGAACGATTATTTGTAATGTGGGGATTAATCAATCCCTTACAAAATAAGTTTAAAAAAGCTGAAACTAGGATTTCAAGGGAGCTTATTTTACTTAATTCATCTATACTAATTGTTAAACTCACCTTGAACTATCAACTATAGAAATGCGATCGCTTCTATTCGCAATCTTTCATCGGGATAACTTTTTTAAATTATTTAGTTTAAATTATCTACCCCATTTAAAAATTGCTGCCCCCCAAGTTAAACCCGCTCCAAAACCTGATGTGACGATAGTATCGTGGGTTTTGATTTTATTTTGGCGCACTGCTTCATCCAAAGCTAGGGGAATAGAAGCAGCAGAAGTATTACCGTAACAAGCTAAATTACTAATAACTTTTTGAGGAGGAATTGATAATCGCGTAGCCACAGCATCTAAAATTCGTTGATTTGCTTGATGTAAAAGCAGCCAATCAACTTCGTCTATACTAAGGTTTGCACGAAATAAAGCTTTATCAATTATTTCCGGAACTTTCTGTACAGCAAAGCGATATACCTCTTTACCATTCATACTTATTGGTTGATACGTTCCTTTACCAACATTAACTTTATGATTCAGAACTTGAGGAGAAGCCATATAGGCAAGAGTTAGATAACCATTTTGAGTACCATCGCTTTTGATCTCAAAACCTAATAAGCGATCGCATTCATCGGCTTGTAATACTACTGCTCCTGCACCATCTCCGAACAATACACAAGTACTTCGGTCTTGCCAATCCACCCAGCGAGAGAGGATATCTGCTCCTATTAAAAGTACATTTTTATAAACACCTGTTTTAATATATTGGGCTGCTGTTACTAGCCCAAATACAAAACCGGAACAAGCAGCAGTCAAATCGAAAGCAACTGCGTTGGTTGCTCCTAATTCTGCCTGTACTCTGCAAGCACTACCAAACAAATCATCAGAAGTAGAAGTTGCCAACAATATCAGATCCACTTGTTGAGCATTTATACCAGCCATTGCGATCGCTTCTCGACCTGCGGCGGTTGCCATATTCTGTAATGAGTCACTAGCTGTAGCTACGTGCCTTTGACGAATCCCAGTTCTTGTGGATATCCATTCGTCAGATGTCTCAACTAGTTCAGTCAGCGCCTGGTTATCGAGATAATTTTCTGGCACTGCCGAGCCACTTCCTGTAATTGCGATTCCGAAATTTTGCACTCACTTTCTCCGGAGTTAAGCTATCGGCTTTTTGTGACCAGTCTTAGTCATCAATACATAGATAAAATAGCACTAAATTATCCATGTAAACATTATTTTATGTACTGACTGGTGAAAGCTTTTCACCTGTTGACATCTAAGAGTTACCTGCCTTATTGGTAAAAAGCAAGTTACACTCTTATTTTACGGGAAGAGCTTTGCCCAATTCCTTTCGGTGATATTCTACCAGAAAGGCTGTGACCATTCATATTTTGTGGCAAATTTGTTTTTTTAACAGATTTCAAATTTACCTTTGAAAAAGTTGCTTCTCAATCAGCTTTCAACATTTTAATTACAATTGTTATGGAAACAAGATGCCTGCATGACAATTGTTTCAAGATTTTCGTTATGAGCAAACTATATTCTTGGTTATAGCGGGAATTAAGCAAAAAATATGCCAAAAATAACTTCAAAAGCTTATGTGGCAAATGTTTAACATCGATTTACCTATTTTCTTGATATATCTAGGTTTCAGCCACTTTTACCCTTATGAAGTTTTTCCCTTACCCCAATTGGATTTGAGGTGATTTTTAGCTCCAAAAATATCAAAGTTCCAATAGGAAAAATATCGGGTTTTGAGGAAATAAATATTTAAATCAAAACTCCATAAGTATCTTATTAACAAGTATGATAAATAACTTTTTTGCTAATATTTTTTTAACTAATATCAGGACTTACGCAAAAGCAACGTAACTCCGTCATTACGAGCGATAGCGACGTAATCGCAGAGTTTCCGCGATTGCTTCCCTGCACTATGTTCCGGTCGCAATGACAAATCTTCGTTGCGTAAGTCCTGTAATATAAGTTAGCTGTAGTAGTAATGGGTAGATTACTACTACAGCTAAGAGATAATCTTTTAGTGAAATAAAAATTATTCCGAGACAAGGCTATACTTTTGAGAATGAAGACGCTCCATGACTTGATTGTCAACAGCTTCTTTTGCCAGTCGAATTGCATTGAAAATCGAAGGTGCTTGGGAACTACCATGACCTATAACGCAAATTCCTTCTACACCCAAAAGTAATGCACCCCCATGTTCGGCATGGTCAATACGTTGTTTAATACGTTTGAGATTGGGCTTTAAAATTGCAGTACCGATTTGACCCCGTAGACCTTGGGGCAATTCCTCACGCATGATTTGTATAAGTATATCTCCGACTGCTTCGGCAAATTTGAGTAATACATTCCCCACAAAACCGTCGCAGACAATAACATCAAAATTACCTGAGAGAACGTCTCGTCCTTCAGCATTACCTGCAAATAAAATTTGAGAATTCTCTTTCAATAATTGATGAGTGCGTAATGCTAGGTCATTACCTTTACATTCTTCTTCACCAATACTTAAAAGACCTATTTTCGGTTGCGAAATTCCCAATACATATTCACTGTAAACCGAACCCACAACAGCAAACTGTTCTAAAAAATTAGGACGACAGTCTACATTTGCACCTACATCCAGTATTAATACTGGTTTGTTAGGTATCAAAGTTGGGAATACTGCACCAATTGCAGGGCGGTCAACTCCCGGCAATCGACCTAAACGTAGCAAAGCAGATGCCATAGCAGCACCAGAATGACCAGCAGAGACTACAGCGTCTGCTTTTCCTTGCTTAACTAAATTCATTGCGACATTAATGGATGCTTGCCGTTTGCGTCTAACCGCAGTTAGGGGCTCGTCATCCATTGCGATCGCATCATTTGCGGTGACTATTTCTACCTGCCCGAAATTAGTATTTGGTGGCAGTGTAGCTTGAATTTTTTGGGGTTCACCGACCAACAAAACACTTACACCCAATTCTTCTTGTGCCCGCAGTGCGCCAGCAACAATTTCATTGGGTGCGTGGTCCCCTCCCATTGCGTCAATTGCGATCCTTACGCCAGTCGATCCCATTGCTCAAAGCTTAATAGAAACCATTAAAATTTTATCAGATGCCTTCTCTAAGTAAAGTTGCTTGAGGGCTACCTTACTTGTTTCAACTACCCTAACAAGTTTTGGCAGTAAAACCAGCACCAATAAGCACAAAAACACAAATAGTGTTTTGACTTCAGTGTGCCATAGAGTTGATTTACATAGCTTAACTTAATTTGGCAATTGAAGATGGGGAATTATCTATAGTATGGGTAGACTTTGTAATGTTTTCCTCGTTTCCGAATTAAAATTTTTCCTGAGTAACTATTTACAGAAAGAATTAGTTGCTGTAAGTTAACTTTTACTAGTTTTTGATATAAATACCCAAAGAAAGTAAAATTATCCGCAACTTCTAACCCTTCAGTCTTATTTTGTTACTTTTTCATCTTTCACATCTGGGAAAAAACCTTTTATCATTACTAAATCCCATAATGGGGATCAAAATGAAGTTGTACATTAACAGACGTGAGTATTGCATATCCACATAGGGGAATATTATATATATGCTGGAATTACTAGGTTCAGGTTTATTTTCACTTTGGCTAGATGCAGCTGGGGTGGAGGTCAAGCCAATGAATGCATTAGATGTTTTGGCTTGGCAAAGTAGCCCGGGTTTAGTTCTTGCCCCCGATCCAAATCCTGTTGGAACTAGTACGGTAAATAAGTATCTGAAAGGATTAATATCATCAAAAGTAATTACCAATGACTTGACTAGTTCTCAAGGAATTTGGATGCAGTCTGGTCCAATGTTGATGGCAAATCACCAAGGTACAAGTCCTTTGCCAGCTGCTTCTTTAACTAAAGTGGCAACATCTTTAGCAGCTTTGACTAAATTTGGTATGAAATACCAGTTTGAGACTACTATTGGTACGAATGGTAGTCTCAAAAATGGGGTCTTAAAAGGAGATTTAATTCTTAATGCGAGTGGGGATCCATTATTCGTTTGGGAAGAAGCGATCGCTCTAGGAAATACTCTGAATCGCATGGGTATTAAGAGGGTAGAGGGAAATTTGATTATTAATGGTAATTTTGCTATTAATTTTCAGCGTCACCCAATACTTGCAGGTCAGTTTCTCAAACAGGCTTTGAATTATAAAACTTGGCCCAGAGCCGCAGCTGTGCAGTATAATATCATGCCGAAGGGTACTCCCAAGCCTGAGTTGGTAATTACTGGCAAGGTAAAACTCTCCGAGCAGAAAAGCCCCAAACAAACTTTGCTAGTTCGTCATCATTCATTACCTTTACACCGGATTGTTAAGGAAATGAATGTTTTTAGTAACAACGAAATGGCACAAATGTTAGCTGATGCTGTCGGTGGTGCTCAAGTAGTACAATCTATTGCAGCTAAAGTTGCCAAATTCCCAGAATCTGAAATTCAGCTCATCAATGGTTCTGGATTGGGTGTGGAAAACCGCATTTCTCCCAGAGCTGCTTGTGCAATGTTTATGACACTGCATAGAAGTGCTAAGGCTCATAATATGACTATAGCTGATTTATTCCCCACTGCTGGTTTTGATACCCGTGGAACTATGTACGGCAGACGTTTACCTGCTGCAACTGCGATCAAAACTGGAACATTACGGGATGTTAGCGCTTTAGCAGGAGTAATGCCTACACGCGATCGCGGTTTGGTATGGTTTGCAATTATTAATCGTGGTAGTCAAGTTTGGGGTCTACGCAAAACCCAAGACCAGCTACTACAAGCTTTGGAAAAACAATTGCAAACAGCAACTAATCCTCCGACTGCAATTAAGAAAAATGTTTTACCAGATTTAGGTGCTTCTAATCGTAATGAGATTCTTTCTCAAACTTAATGAGCTAATAGCTAATAGCTAATAGCTATTAGCTATCAGTAGCTGTGATAATTTTCCCTAGTACTCGACCAAAGGAACTTTGCTGTATAAAAAAGTGATATAATCCTTGTCAGTCGCTACGCTCCAATTCAAAATTAGTAATTCCGGCATTCCGGCATTATTACTCTTCCCTTTAAGGGAAGAGCTTGAAACAAGGAATATATTTTTTTATTTTTCCCCCTGAAGGGGGAGGCTTGTCTCTTGGTGCGCATTCCCTGGGTGATTGAAAATCACCGGGGTCGCACCGCTATCCTTAATTAATCAATTAAAAATTATTTATTTTCTCTTTAATGCCGGAATTTTGCATTTTGAATTTTGAATTGTTTCGGTCAT
>JBCCDM010000270.1:0-9172 GCA_039030795.1 Cyanobacteria bacterium P01_A01_bin.84 | reverse complement strand
TAAAATATAGATAAATGTTGAGGTGATATAAGCTATAAGTTAAAATAAGTAAGAATTTTGTTATAATTAAAAAATAGTTTGATAAAATTACATTAATACAATTAGCTTTTGGCTCTGAGCTTCTTGGCTGATAACTTGGTAAGAGTCTAGAAAACCAACCTCTGCACAATGTTGTATTATTATGATTTAGGGTCTTGTGCCCTTAAAGTGGTGGAACGCTATCCTCTTTCCTACAAAGCGTGGTAGAGCTAGCAGTATAGCTGCTAAAAGCTTTTCAATGTATTTGTAGAAAATAATAAAAAAATTAGAAGCAGCTTTGATTAAATGCCAATGCGTAAAGTGGTTTGGCAAAAGTACTATAGAGTATTTGCAATTATTGTAGGGGTGTGGATACTCTTTGATTTGGTTTCACATCTTGTATCCGAAATACTTTGGTTTCAAGAAGTAGGGTATTTATCTACATTTCTATTACGTTTGGGAACCCAGTCCGGGCTATGGATATTAGTTTTCTCTAGTACTACTGGTTTCTTTCTCAGCAATTTAATTGCAGCAGATAAATGGAAGAGAATCTCTCCTAACTCTGAACTATCTCGATTTCGGCTTTTCCGTCGTCGATGGAAACAAAAAAGAGAACAATTTTCTGCAAACGAAAAATTTGGGGTAACTTTGCGGGTACTTTTACCCGCAGTTTTAGCATTAAGTATATTGATTGGCTTTATAGTCACCTATTATGGTCAAGTATTATTCCAAATCTTGCATCCCCAATCGTCATTACTTCAGGTATCCTTTGAGTTACCGAGTTGGTCGCAATCCATATTACAAATATTAGAAAAAGAACAAATAATCTCTGAAAAACCAGTTTTTGCGATACCAGTATTAGAAGTAATATTTTTTATAATTGTAACTGCTGCGGTTATAATTGTTCCTCATTTTTCCTTACGAGCGATCGCAATCATATTTAGCGCGATTTTGAGCTTTCTAGTATCGGCACGTTGGGACAGAATATTACAGTATTTTCAAGGTAAAAGTTTTCAAAGTACTGACCCCATCTTTGATAGAGATATTAGGTTTTATGTATTTTCGCTACCAATTTGGGAATTATTCGATTTTTGTTTAATTGGACTTTTAATTTGTACCTTAGTCGCAGTAACTATTACTTATTTACGCTCTGCTGATAGCTTAAGTGAGGGGAAATTTTCTGGTTTTTCTTTAGAAGAACGTCTACATATAAATGCCTTAGTCAGCTTCTTCATGCTATCAATTGGTCTGCGTTATTGGTTGTTGAGATATAAGCTTTTGTATTCTTCTAGAGGGGCAACCTATGGAGCTAGTTATACGGATATAAAAGTAGATTTACCTATTTACACTGGCTTGAGTATTTTTGCTTTAGTCATGGCAGTCTATATTTTACTGCGAATTATTTTAATATTTTGGGCTTCAAAAGTTAATCCAAAAACAATTTTTCAACCCCGTCAGCTACTATATACTGTCGGATTATATCTCTTAGTATCAACTATTACTAGTAATGTTTTACCTTCAGCAGTACAAAAATTTATAGTCCAACCAAACGAACTACTCTTAGAAACACCATTTATAGAACGCACTATTGCTCTGACTAGAAAAGCATTCAACCTCGATACTATAGAAGCTAGTACTTTTGAACCACGAGGCGAATTAAATGCAGATGATTTAATTAGAAATGATCTAACAATTCGTAATATTCGATTGTGGGATACCCGACCATTACTAGAAACAAACCGCCAGCTACAGCAAATTAGACCTTATTATAAGTTTAATGATGCTGATATTGACCGCTATACCTTAGCCAAAGAGAACCAGAAAAATAAACAGAAAAAGCAAACAGAGAAACAGCAGACCATTATTGCTGCAAGAGAATTAGACTACGGGGGTATTGCTGAACAAGCTAGAACTTGGGTAAACAAGCATTTGATTTTTACCCATGGTTACGGTTTCACTTTAAGTCCTGTAAATAAAGTAGGCTCTGGAGGGCTTCCTGATTATTATATTAGAGATATCGGAGTCGATGATGGACAGGCAAAAGCTTCGTTGCAGATATCTAACGATAGAATTCGTGCCAGTATTCCTATTGGTCAACCCAGAATTTATTATGGCGAAATAACTGATAATTATGTGATGACTGGGACAAAAGCTAAAGAGTTTGATTATCCCAGTGGTAGCGAAAACATTTATAACATTTATGATGGCAGAGGTGGAATAGCAATAAACTCTTTGTGGCGACGTTTAGTATTTTCTGAATATCTTAAAGATTGGCAAATGTTGCTAACTCGTAACTTCACAAAGGACACGAAATTACTATTCCGTAGAAATATTAAAGAACGAGTCAGAAAAATTGCACCTTTTCTTAGATACGATAGCGACCCCTACTTAGTTGCAGCAAAGGGAGGTGGCAGTACTCTTGATGGTGAAAATACTTATCTGTATTGGATTCTAGATGCCTATACCACTAGCGATCGCTATCCTTACTCAGATCCAGGAAAAAATAAATTCAATTATATTCGTAACTCAGTCAAAGTTATTATTGACGCTTACAATGGTTCAGTTAAGTTTTATATTGCAGACCCCAAGGATCCCATAATCAATACATTAGCGGATATCTTTCCTAAAGTTTTTCAACCGCTATATAAAATGCCCATAACTTTACGTACTCATATTAGATATCCAGTAGATTTATTTAGCATTCAATCCAAACGCTTACTGATATACCATATAACAGATACTCAAGTTTTTTATAATCGAGAAGATTTATGGAAGTTACCTACAGAAATTTATGGTAGAAAACCCCGTCCAGTAGAGCCTTATTACTTGATAATGAAGCTACCAACAGCTTCAAGTGAAGAATTTATTTTGATGCAGCCATTTACACCTACTCAACGTGCTAACTTAATTGCTTGGTTAGCAGCACGTTCTGATAGTCAGGAATATGGCAAATTACTACTGTATGAATTTCCAAAGCAGCAACTAGTGTACGGACAAGAACAGATTGAGGCTTTAATTAACCAAGACCCGGATATTTCTCAGCAAATTACTTTGTGGAACAGAGAAGGATCTCGTGCTATTCAGGGAAATCTATTAGTCATTCCTATTGAAAAATCTTTACTTTATGTGGAACCACTTTATCTAGAAGCAGAGCAAAATAGTTTACCAACTTTAGTTAGAGTTATTCTTGCTTATGACAACAAAGTTGTTATGGAAAAGACTCTGGAGCAGGGTTTAAGTCAACTTTTTGATGTAGATATAAATTTAATTAATTCTGATTAACTCTGATTAATTCTATTGATTGATCGCAAACCTCTTCTCTGAAGGCAAAATTTTTTTAAAATTCTTTTGTCTATTACCTGCTTTCTTCCGTGCGATCTCTAAGACTCAAATTTAGCTATAGACACCAAAAATTATATGCAACTTTTTCAAAATTCAAGAATAAAATCCTCACAAGTAGAAAATAATTATTAAAACTGTGTGAGTAGATGCTCATTTTTAAAATATACTTATCTTAAGTACGAAAAAATTAGATAGCTAGTATTACGACCCTGAGTCTGCTATATCTTGTGGGAACTCCTCTGGAAAACAAAGTTTTTACCTACGGAGGGGTTTTGTTTCTCTTGTTGATATCGCTATTTAACCTAGCTCAACAGCAGAATACTCCCAGTTGATTTATATGTTCAGGGTCTTAACGATGAAATTGTGAACCTGAAACTGAATTTATATTTTGTTTTTATTGTTAAGGATAAACTATAGCTATTGTTACAAAATGAAGCAACTGACTTTTAGACCTTAGTATATGCTTTGTGGAAGAAAATTCTAATATCGAAGCTAAGCCTTTTGAAATTCAGTAAGACAAGATTGCTGCTGAAATTATTTCCAGGGTTTCTGATTCAAAGTGTCAAAACTTAAAGTTCGCACTCATTTGGTAATGTTCAGATTTTAGAATGATATTCCACGTTAAAGGAAGTAGCTTTCCTGATTATTTGTAAACATCAAGGATCTAAAAATTACTCTGCAGAAAATAGAATCTGAAAAATAGCTTAAGAAACTGCGATTTTGCTAGTACATCCTTACAGAATTAAATATTAATTTAATTGACAGTTCTCAGAAAAAGGTATGCCGTCTGAAATAAAAAACAGCACACCGATTTTATTCAGCTCTAATTAGATTCAAATCTAATCTGATTATAATAAGTTATGACGAGAGAGCAATTCCAAACTTTATTGCGCTTTTTTAAAACTTTAGGAGACGAAAGTCGTTTGAAGATTATCGGTATTTTGGCAACTAAAGAATGCAGTGTTGAAGAATTAGCAGCATTGTTAGACCTCAAAGAACCAACAGTATCTCATCATCTGACAAAACTTAAGCAATTAAATCTGGTAACTATGCGCTCAGAGGGAAACACTCATATATATCAACTAGAAAGCGAAAATTTGCAAAATATTAGCAAAGAAGTTTTCATCCCTGAGAAAATCGCCTCCTTAGTCCAGGATGTGGATGACAGCGCTTGGGAAGAGAAAGTACTAAAGACATATTTGGAAGCTGATTCTAGTAATAAAAATTCTACGCAACGTCTTAAGGAGATACCACAAAGCCGTAAAAAACGCTTAGTTGTATTGCAATGGTTAGTAAAAAAATTTGAATTAGGTGTGAATTATCCAGAAAATACTGTAGATGAACTTCTTAAACTGCATTATGGAGACTATAAGACTCTCAGAAACGAGCTAGTTATTCAAGGTTTTATGCAGCAAGAAAATAAAATGTACCGACGTACTAACTAGGGCTGTTACGTTTCCTTTAGGGTATGGCTAACCTATTAACTTTGGATAGTATTTCTGCGTTTTTTATTCATACCCTAAGTCATACCTCTAATACCAATTCTAAGGGGAGGCTACGCTAAATCGCTCCCAGCCTAGAAGGCTGGAGCTAGACTGTTGACTCTGTAGATTTTTGGAACATAAAGTTTTATACAACATATATGATATGATTTGTTCCTTGTCTCTGGCTTTGGAATACAGTATTGGAGGCTCCCTCCGCCTCCAGTCAGGATGAGAGGCAGAGCCTCGAGCAATATATTCCCAGTCTTCGACTGGGAACTAGGAAAGACAGAAAATACCAATTCTAGGCGGAGGTTGTGCTAAATCGCTCTCAGCCTAGAAGACTGGAGCTACAGTTACGAAACCCACTTCCGTGGGCTGAATTAAGGGCATCTTTATAAAGAAATGCTATGACTTCAGAATAGCTCAAGGATATTTCAAAAATTCTCTTAACCCGAATAATGTTTATCTAGGTAAAGGCGACTGTAGGTATTTTTATTTAGTCGCATAATAAAAAACACTATGTTTTTATAAAAATTCATGGTATAAAAATATTCAATTCGATAAAAATTTACAAACTTTAAGAAATTTTTATCTAATTTACATAAGGGTGTAGCAAGAAAATCAGTACTTTTATAGAAACAGGAAAGTAACAAATACACCCGTTTATTTTCCTAAGTTACTGTTGACGATTATCTTCTAAGTAATTTTGTGGGTGTTAATGTCAAATACCGATTAGGATACGAGTAGATATTTATTATGTCCATATCTAAAAAAGTCTTACTACCTACCCTTGCTATTGGTAGTGTAGTTTTTGCTACTTGTAGTCTAATTCTCTTTACACAAGGTAATAAAACCTTGCAGGTTAGGCTAGATAAGCAAGATATATTAAATAGCAGAATCAAGGATACAGTTTCTCCATTTGTGGGAGTCATATTTAGTCTTGGAGTGGGTTTAGGTAGCGCTGCGGTTGTCGGATGGGGGCAATCTTTACGTAAAACTTCTGAGTTACATAAAAGTATATTAAATCTTCAGGATCTGATTTCAGAAAAGGAATCACAAATTCAAGAGATGAAAATGTCGCCATCTCAGATTAATCGTTCTCAGCTAAATTGGTTTCTGGAAGAAGAGGAGAATAAAATTTATACATCACAAAACTCCTCATCAGAAAGTACTTATCCTTTAGAAGATGCTTTAGATTCTGTCAAATTAAAAGAAGCTGGTACAAAGAAGGATCGTAATTTTATAGTTTTAGATTCAACATCAGCTTTTCCCAGCGCTCAGTCTGCAATCGGTTTAACAAAGGAAGGAAGCAGTAGAACTACTAGTAGTTCTACGAAAGTATCTAAATAAATTAAATAGGTAGATTGAAAATTTGAAAGCTTTAAACAACCTTTTTTTTAATCTAGGGCTTGCTGAAAGAAAATGAAAGCATTGCCAGGTAAAGGTAACACAAAGTTTTTTCACCAAACAAGTGCAAGATTATTAACCGTATTGGTTTAACAACCTTGCACTTTCAAACAAAATAAGCGTGTAAATTTGAGGAAAAATCAACCAAACCTTGATTTTTCAATAGCTGTGACATCCTAGGAGGAAGGTGATGAAATGAATTGTGAGTGAGTTGACGACGACAGTCCTCTGACCAATATGATAACGAGGGAGGAGGACGCTTACTCAAAAGGATGGAGATATAAGTTAGTCAGGGTCTGAGGTAGTACAAAAGAGAGAACCATTCGAGGGATAAGCGTGCATCCCCGCATTTTTTGGGGCGGGGAGAACATCCAAAGAGCTAATTTAAATCTTTAGTTCTTTAAGATTTTGGGTATATTGATTTAAATCTAACGCTACTTTATTAGAAAGTAGGTATGCCCCTAGCAAATTAGGAAAAGCCATTGCTAGCAAAGTTAAATCGCTGAAATCGATTACTGATTTAGCATTAGTTACAGAACCGATAAATGCAGCAAGTAAAAAAAGCACCTTATAAATAATTATAGTGCGATCGCCGAATAAGTAATCCCAGCTCCTTTCCCCGTAATAACTCCAGGAAATCATTGTAGAAAAAGCAAAAAAGAATACAGAGATTGCTAGTAAAATAGGGAACCATTCAATAACAGAACCAAAAGCCGCAGAGGTAAGTTCTGCACCTTTACCACCTTTGATTAATGCGGAGTATTGTTCGTCATTGTAAACACCAGTAATCACAATAACTAAAGCAGTCATATTACAAATAACCACTGTATCGATAAATGGTTCGAGTAATGCTACTAAACCTTCCTTAATTGGTTTATTTGTTTTAGCCGCAGAATGAGCGATCGCAGCTGAACCAATTCCGGCTTCATTGGAAAATGCCGAACGTCTTAAACCTTGGACTATAACGCCGATAATTCCACCCTTGACAGCAACTGGAGAAAAAGCCTGGGTGACAATTGCACTGACTGCTGCGGGAATTGCAGTAGCATTGGTAAGAATAATCCATAAAGAAGCAACTACATAAAGAATACACATTACCGGAACAATAGTGCCAGCAACCTGACCGATACGCCGGATACCACCGATGATTACTAAGCCAACTAAAAAGACTAAAATAATACCATAAAGCCAACCTCTGTCTGCAAGTAAAGGAACAACAGCAGCAACTGCACCGAAAGACTGATTCGCCTGGAACATATTAGCACCACCGAAAGCCGCTAATATACATAAAACAGAAAATAATGGTGCTAAAAATTTACCAAGAGGTCTAAAACCAATTTCAGCCAGACCCCTGGACAGATAATACATCGGACCGCCAGCAATGCTACCATCAGGCTTAACGATACGATACTTTTGAGCCAAAGTACATTCCACAAATTTACTGCTCATTCCTAGCAAACCTGCAACAGTCATCCAAAAAGAAGCACCAGGTCCCCCTAGACTGATAGCGATCGCAACTCCAGCAATATTTCCTAGCCCAACGGTTGCAGATAAAGCTGTAGCTAAGGCTTGGAAGTGGGAAACTTCTCCTTGTGAACCAGGATCGTCATATTTTCCCCTAACAATATCAATTGCGTGTCCAAACATTCGCACATTTACAAATCCCATACGAATTGTAAAAAAAATTGCTGCGCAAATTAACCACAAAACGATTAAAGGAAAACCAAAAATATCAAAAAGAAGAATATCCGCAATAAATTTAACTACTGCAGAAAAGTTTTTATCCAGACTAGTTAGGAATGGGTTTCCTGCCGCATCATCCGCAGCTAAAACCACGCTTGGAATCAAGCACAAAAATATAGTCAGTAACCAAATGCGTTTTTTCATACTAATTTTTCAAATTTTGTTGAAAATTACGTAAGCATAATCATTAAGGATAATAAGGTGTTTGTGCAAGTTTTAATACGACACCAATTTATTTTGGGTAATTGATAATTGATAATTGGTAAAAAAGAGTAGGAGACTGGGGGACTGCTCCGCTCCTCACCTCCCCCTTCTCCTACAGAGAGTATTTAAAGTAATTAGATATTTTTTATTTACAAGTCTCTAATCTGTAGATACTTTGTGGGAACACTACCAATAGCGGTGTTTGGTAAAAAATTTATGCACTTAGAACGTCAAAAAATTTACGATCTTATAGAGAAATTAAGTGATGAAGAAATAGAAAAAGTTTGGAATACGATCTATTGCTTGCATTGTGACTTTTGCACAATGAAAGCAATAGAACAAGCCCAGCGATCGCAACAGCCGTGGAATATTTTAACTTATGAAGAGGCAAAAAGCTTATTCTCTCACTAAGAGGGTGGGTTTCGTATCGGAAAGTTAAGGAAGATGCCAAAAATAGTTATAAACTCATAATTAATTACTTAACTTAATCATTTAGACGTAATCGATAATTCAAAATTTCAGAGTCAACAAAGGTAAATTAGTTGTAAGTATGGAAGCGCGTTATGCTCGGTCTTTTTTAGTAGACCTGAAAAAGCTACCCCCTAAAGCCTGCCAACAGGTTTATGATTTTGCTTTTGTTGAATTTAATCAAAATTTAAACTTACATTTTCTACCAGAACTTAGACAACTAGACCTAGAGGGGATTTTTTATCGTTTTACTTTAGGTAGTTATTTAATTGGTATAGAAGTTACTGGCGAAATTGTTAAATTTTTGCGTGTGATACCTATGCCAGATGTTTAGTGCGAGCAGTCTAAGTAAGAGTTAAAAGTATATAACAGTGACAAGGAATTGTCGGAAGCTTACCTTAGACTTGTTTGTGAAATAGATTTTTAGAAAGAGATTTCCCTATGGATGCTACCGCACTTTGGCAGCGATACCAGAAATGGTTATATTTCCATGAAGGATTAGGATT
>JBCCDM010000269.1:0-9202 GCA_039030795.1 Cyanobacteria bacterium P01_A01_bin.84 | reverse complement strand
TTGTTTAAGGCTTTTCTGCTTGGGATTTGGGCCTGGAACTGGCGAATAAAGGCTGCTGGTTCTGCAACACTTTAAGATTTTAGATTAATGTCATTGCCATATGAATTCTAAAATTTAAATTTAACTATTAACAGACGGGGTTTTGGGGTTTTGGGGCCACCTACGATACCATTTACGAGGACATCATTGAGGCGGTTGAAAGCAAGGATAAGCAGCTCCCGTCACTTGCTGCCAAGGACGCCGAAAAAGCTGTGATCGCCGCCACTCAGCTCTACTATTGGGCTGAAACCTTTGTTCCCAGCGATCAAAAGGAACTGGAGAATATGAGCAAGGATGCCAGATTCCATGTCATGCCGTATTTGATTGCGATGGCTTATGCTGTGCGGGTGAAGGCGGATGCGTACGCGGTTGAAAGCGACACGATTGATAATGCCGACGATCGGGCCGCATACTTGAAGAGGAGCCGAAAGATTGTGGATGAGTTCATCGAGGTGCTCAAATTCACGGCTGATGTCTTGACTACCAATGCAAGTATACTAGACATTGCACTGGACTATTACTTGCCATTGTCAGCGTATTTAACGGCCATTACGAGCCTCCGGGCTGGGACCGATGCGCTACTGATACCTACCTACAAGCACAAAATCGTTGGCGCGTGGGACGACGGATTGTCGCGCATCAGGTGACAAGAAACTGAATCGAGTGTACATGGGTTTTTTCTATATTCCGTTGGAATGGCAAAAACGACCTGGGAGCTCTATTTCGCTGAATTTCTGAGAGTAGGATCGCCCCAACACTCGGTGTGGGTGAGGAAAAATGAAAAAAAAAATGTTGTTTGATCACCGGTGAACGACAGAGAAATACTGCATCGCAAGACTGTGTGTGATGAAGACGACAGCTTGGAACGCACGATTGAGCTCAAAAATTTCGCAGAAAGTGCGTGGTGGGTCAAGTTTACAGACACAGATCCAACGAGTATAGATATTAGCAGCTTGCGGCGCAGCGTCGATGTGAGTGAAGTATGTCAGACGCTGGGAGCAGAGCAAGGCGATAAAAAAGCCGCCAAAGTTAGACTGAGACCAGGTAGGAAGAGGCTTGCGCAGGCCCATATTTTCTGCTTGTTGGTCCGTGGATTACATACGCTCGTACACCTGCACGTTGAGACAGGGCAAAAGGATGCGCTGATGCAGCTAACATCCGCCAACGCCCTGAAACGTTCCTTTTGTGAAAGGCTCTCGGCAGCTCTGAATCCAGGACAAGCTGTGAATGAGGACGGGAGCGTAAGTGGAGAGGGTACTGGCAGTCTCTATACGAAGGATGCAGCGAAAACCCGCGAGGGACAGATGCAGGGCATCGCATCCACGCCCAATACGTCGCCTCCTGCTCCCCCTCGTCCTCCCGCTCCCCCTCGTCCTCCCGCTCCCCCTCTTCCTGCTGCTCCCCCTCGTCCTCCTGCTCCTCCCCCTCTTCCTGCTTCTCTCGAAACTTCTTTGAAAGAAAAGCTATGCCTTGGTTTACCCAAATAAAGAAAAGCCGCATAAACTATTCCTAATAAAGCCACAAATGCCAAATTAACTGAATAGAGCAGCAAATTATCGACGGGTAAAGTTACTAAAGCTAAAGGGAAAAAAGCAAGAGTCATGGTTGCTGTATTATCCGCTATGACGCTGGTGGTTGCGGCTGTAAGCTGTCCGCTACCCGCAACGCTCCAAGTGGCGAATACTTCCGGAACAATACTTAATGTTGCAGTTATAAATAATCCACCAATAACTTGAGGAATTCCTAAATTAGAAACTATTTTCTCGGTCGCAGTTACTGTAAAATAAGCTCCAAAAATTAATAGAATAATTCCGATTAAAGCAGTAATTATTTCTTTACGATTCCATTCAACTTTTTCACCTTGTTTGCGATGACGCAATACTGCATTACCTAAATAAATTACATAAGCTGCTAACATTACCCAAGCATCAATAGGTTGCAAACCTCGCCAAGGTTTGGGTAAGGTAATTAATGCTGCTAAAGTAATTATTAACAAGTAAGGAATTGCTTGTAGGTACAATGCTTCTGATTTTACTTTTAAAAGTTTCAGAGATATATAATTAAGATTTTTACTGTTGCTTCGAGATTTTTTGCTATTTCTCCACCATGAAGCGATATAAGCAACTGTAACAATTGCAGGAACCGAAATAATATTGCTTCCTAATAAATTACCCAATCCGATATCCGATAAACCACGAATTGCACTGGTAGTATTAGTTCCAATTTCTGGGCTAGCAGTAGCAAAAGCCACGAAAGCTGCTCCTGCTGCTTCGGAAAACCCCCACTGTTGTCTTAATTTCTGTAAGGGTTCGGCAATTTTATCTGCTCCCCAATGGGCTGCATATACAGAAGCAAGAAGCAAAATTACCCAAGGTAATATAGACATTCTATTAATTTAATTTCGAGTTATTTCAAGTTATTTCAAGTCATTTCAATTAATAATTATCTAATAGTTAACTTAAGTTTAGATTAAATAATAGAGTTAATAGATACAATAATTATAATTTTAATTCGCAAATAAAAAATTATTTTCTATAAACGCAACTAAATAAATAATCTAGTTCGTTAGCTTGCTTTATTTTTTCCATGGCACGAAAACTAATTATGTCTCCAATATCGAGAATAATATTGCCTTGCTTATCACGAATAACTCGTTTTACAGGATGACCTAATATATTTTTGATTCTTTTATCTTGCCAAAAAGTATTGTTCGATTCAGCCTTTTGACAGAATTCATGTTTATCACTATCGCTCACCATAATTATCATTCTTCTATTCCTTATTTCTACATATATTTAATATTGATACTTATATTTAGCTTTTTTATCTGTTAATTAATTTCATTAACTGAAATTACGAATTACGGTCTTCCTAGCGTGTCCCGGAGGGACATCCACCCGAATTACGAATTACGAATTATACTTACACCTCCAAAATGAACTTACTTTATTTATAAATAAAAATTGCTTCATTTCCCATCACTCTAAAGCCTTAATCATGCTCTACTAAAAGAATAGTTTTTTATCTTCCTTTAGGTCAGTATGTTAAATTCTTGAATTTATCTTTAACATTCTAGTTATAAGTTTACTTAAGTTAATATTTGAATCATAATTTATTCGTTTTTAATTTTTTGTTTTTTCTATTAGCTATAACCGTACAGATGCGGTATTGTGTTCGATGGCTTTGGCATAGAGTGAAAAATAGTTAAAAATAGTTGAAAATATAAATAATTGATTTCTATATCACAAATGCTCTTAATTTCAGCGAACCTTTTTGCATCTGCTTCCCTAATGGCTCACGGTACCTGTTACCTGTGGAAACCTGGACTAGTAGGGTTGCATTTAGTCAGTGATGCTGTTATTGCTTTATCTTATTTTTCTATTCCTGTAACTCTCATACATATACTTCGTAAACGAGCAGATATTCCCTTTAATGGAATTTTTCTATTATTTGCTGCTTTTATTATTTTTTGCGGAACCGGACATTTGATAGATATTTGGACTTTATGGCATCCAGATTACTGGCTCTCGGGTTATATTAAAGCGATTACTGCCATAGTTTCGTTTGTAACTGCAATTGCTTTAACTAACTTAATTCCTCAAATCTTAGCTTACCCAACTCCTCAGAAACTGCAAGCAGAAATTGAAGATAAAAAACAAAAAGAACAGTTTCTACGCAGTATTTATGAAGGAGTAACAGAAGCAATTTTTGTGATTGATACCACAAAAGAAAACAAATTTATATATGAAAGTATTAATCCGGTTACTGAAAAAGTAATGGGAATTAGTTCAGAGCAAATTGAAGGTAAAACTCCCGAAGAAGTTCTCTCGAATGATTTCGCTTTATCAGTTAAACAGCGCTACATTAACTGCTTATCAGTTGGGGAAAGTATTACTTATGAAGAATGCTTGAAATTTACTGAAGATGAAGAATATTCTTGGTGGTTAACAAGCTTAAAGCCTTTATATAATCAAGATTCGCAAATATATCGCATTATCGGTACCAGCGTTAATATTACCGAAACAAAGCAAGCAGAAGCGCGATTGCGAGAAAGCGAAGAGCGTTGGAAGCTAACTTTAGAAGGTACGGGAGATGGTATTTTTGATTGGAATCTAAGAACTAACCAAGCCTTTTTTTCTACTCAATATAAACAGATGTTGGGTTATACCGATTCGGAAGTAGAAAATAGTTATCAAGGATGGCGCAATTTGGTTCATCCAGAAGATATTGACTCAACAGAAGCAACTTGGAAAGCTTACATAAATCATCAAATTCCTCAATATCGGGCTGAATTTCGTCTGCTTTGTAAAGATAATACTTACAAATGGATTTTAGCTCGGGGGATGGCTCAATGGAATCAAAATGGGAAAGCAATTCGCATGGTTGGTTCCCATCAAGATATTAGTCAGCGCAAAGCAGCACAAGCAGAAATTGTCCGTTTGAATCAAGAATTAGAAGCACGAGTAATGCGACGAACGGCACAATTGGTACAATCAAATCAACTAAAAGATAAATTAATTGAAAGCGAAAAATTAGCAAAGTCGGAAATCAAAATTTATGAAGATATTGTTGAAAATATTCAAATTGGTTTGTGTATTTGGCAGATGGATAATATTGAAGATATCACCAGCTTTCGGTTAAAAACTACCAATCCTGCTGCATCGCAAATGCTGAGTGTAGATATTCAAAATTATATAGATAAACCTATGGGAGAATGTTTTCCTAATGTTTTCGATGAAGAACATATTCGCAATGTAGAAGCTTATGCTGAGGTAGTTAAATTCAAAAAAATTAAAGATTTAGGAGAATTTTCTTACGGTGACGAGCGTGTTCCTAAGTCCTGTTTTGAAGTCACGGCTTTTCCTTTACCGGATAATTTGGTGGGTGTTGCTTTTAATAACGTCAGCGAACGTAAGCGTATGGAAAATGCTTTAGCCGAAAACGAGCGTTTGTATCGTAATGTCATTAATAGCGTTAAAGAAGTTGTTTTTCAAATAGATAAAACCGGAGTTTGGACGTTTTTAAGTGCAGCTTGGACTGATATTACTGGGTTTAATGTAGAAGATAATTTGCTCAAATCCTTTACAAATTTGATATATGCTGAAGAAGAAAAAATCAAAGGTAAAAAATTATTTGAATCGGTAATTTCAGGTGAAGTGGAATTCTTTCAATATGAATTTCGTATTCTTACCCAGAATGATAATTTCCGCTGGTTGGAAATGTACGCTCAAATCGAACATAATTCTGATGGTGAAACTCTTAGGGTTTACGGTACCCTCAATGATGTTACCGAGCGCAAACAAACGGAAGCTGTTTTACAAGCAAGGGCTGATGAATTAGCTCAAATCAATTTAATATTGTTACAAACCACTGCTGAATTAGAAAAACGTAACAAAGAATTAGACCAGTTTGCTTATGTTACCTCCCATGATTTGAAAGCACCTTTAAGAGCGATCGCCAATTTATCTGAGTGGATTGAGGAAGATTTACAAGCAGTACTAACACCCGATACTCAAAAGCAAATGAATCTGCTACGCGGTCGAGTATACCGCATGGAAGCTTTAATTAATGGACTTTTACAGTATTCTCGTGTGGGTCGAGTCAGAACCGAACCGGAAACGGTTGTGGTTGCTCAACTCATAGCAGAAATAATTGACTCACTTGCTCCCCCGGAAGAGTTTACCATCGAAATTATTGGGCAAATGCCTACTTTAGTTACTGAAAAGATACCTTTACAACAGGTTTTTAGTAACTTAATTAGTAACGCTATTAAACATCACAATCGCTTGGATGGTAAGGTGACAATTTCTATTCAAGAACAAGAAGAATTTTATGAATTTACAGTTGCAGATGATGGTAAAGGTATTGCAGAAGAATATCACGATAAAGTATTTGCCATATTTCAAACTTTAGAATCACGGGATAAACGAGAAAATACCGGTATCGGTCTTGCTATAGTTAAAAGAATAGTTGAGGAAATTGGAGGAGCGATTACATTAGAATCTCAGGTAGGAAAAGGCACAACTTTCCGGTTTACTTGGCTGAAAGGAAGAATAGAATAGGTAATTGGTAATTGGTAATTGGTAATTGGTAATTGATAATTGATAATCGGTAATTAGTAATTGATAATTGATAATTTGTAGTAGTTATGAAATATTATATTGGCTAGATACTTTTAAAAGATGATGTTGGTGAATCAAGCTATGAATTATATTTGTTTACATTTTGTAGAAAATGCGAAACCTGTGTAGAGACGTAGCAGTGCTACGTCTCATATAATGTGAAATTCCCAACTCATATTTAAATTCAGCAACGCCTAAAAGATTATCTAATAAAAACTAAATTTAATATTAATATCAATATCAATTTGTTTGAATTTATATATGCAACAGACCATGGAGAACAAAAAATTAAATATACTGTTAGTAGAAGATGATGAAGTAGATGTAATGAATGTCAAAAGGGCATTTCAAACTAAGAATATTACAAACCCGCTCTATATCGCTTCTAATGGAATTGAAGCTTTAAAATTATTACGAGGTGAAACTAGCAGTTTTCCAAAAATTCCTCGACAACGCAGAATTATTTTATTAGACCTAAATATGCCTATCATGGGAGGATTGGAGTTTCTTTATGAGTTGAGAGCAGATTCTAACTTGAAGCGAATACCAGTAATTATATTGACAACATCTGATGAGGATAAACATAGAATTGATGCTTATAATTTTAACGTAGCAGGATATCTACTCAAATCAGTCCAATCTTCTCAATTTATTGAATCAATAGCTATTTTTAATAAATATTGGTCTATGTGTGAAATACCTTGAACCCTATAATTAACCTATACATACTTGTATATAATAGAATACAATGTTATATGTAAAATTTGCTGATTTTAATTATATTTGAAGTGAAACTACCTACGCTTATTGCCTTTTGTTATCTAAAGGGGTAGAATTCTATTTATAATTTATTGTAGTATTCTCATTGTATCCGCTTAGATAATTTTTTTCCTTTTGAAGCAAGCAAAGAATTATTAAACTGATAGAAGGCGAGTTACGAGCAAATTCATCCACTCAAAGCATTAGTTTATCTACTGGAAGAAGTTCTCGTCTGTGCTGAAGACAGATATATAAATCGATTATGCACGGAGTCGGCTATGGGAATGGAACTTCATAAATCTGGCGAACAGCAGCAAACTTCCGAACTTCCTTTGATTTTGGCAGTTGAAGATAACGAAGATAATTTATTGATAATTAATTACGTAGTTGATTCTTTAAGCTTTAGGTTTATCGGCGAACTTGATGGCAAGAAGACCTTGCAGATTGCACGAGAATCCCAACCTAATTTAATATTACTAGATATTATGTTGCCAGAGACAAATGGTATAGACTTGTTTCATGATTTGAAGCAAGACGCTTCTACAAGTCATATACCCGTTATTGCGGTGACAGCATTAGCAAGACCCGAAGAAAAGCAGCGCATTTTAGAAGCTGGTTTCGATGCTTATATCAGCAAGCCTTATATGCTTGAAGAAATCGAAAAATTAATTTGTCATTATCTTAATTTGAAATAGCATCCCTAGTACCGCATGACGGGAAGTAACAAGTAACAAGTAACAAGTAACAAGTTTGATTTTATAGGCTTTTTAGCCATTTTTAATGGTTGTCTTAATTGGAGCCGAATTGTACTAGTAAGTTTTTCTGTTTAATTTGAAGAAAAATTATAGTTTTGTGCAAATAAAGCGATAATACTAACGTATTCTGTATCAAGATGAGTTGCAAAAAGTATATTGCTTACTTCAGTGCTGGTAATTTCTTCAATTATTTGTTTGAACTGGGGTTGTAAAATTTTCTCTATACTACCTCTTGCTTCCTTGACTATATCTTCATAACCTGATGCAATTAACAATTTCTCAGGTTTTGTAATAGCATTTTCGATAACAATAGTTAATTTATTATCTAAAAAACGGCAGTAAACATCTTTTGGTTGATGACCCAACTGCTCTATAAATAAAGACCGTATCCGCTCAGCCAAAATTTTTTCTAGATTCTGAGAGGGTGAAATTTGAGAATGCATAATCAATACCTATTAAAGACAGCCGTATTTTTTTTAATAAATAAAAATTATTTTATTCATCTTTTAGTCATTGATAGAAAGTTTCATAATATTTTATTACTTCCTACCAATTTCTATAATTGAAATTATTCGCTTTAAGGATGATTTGCATCCTTCCCATTGAATGCTTTTGGTTTCGCTTTAGGAATTGCATCCGGGTTGCGAACCTCTGGAGTATTTGACAACACAACAACAATACCACTTCTTCCAGTTTCTAAAGTTGCATCACCCATTAAATCTAAAACTTTAACTTCCAAAATTTCCTCAATCAAAGCTTTAAGTTTAGGTTCAATTGCATCATCCAAACCCGAACGGACTTGTTCTGCTAATTTTTCTTGTCCTTGGTCAACTAACAATTGCTCTGCTGGGGTAATTGAGTTTTCCATGACAATTGCTAAAGAGTCATCAAACAGTTGACAAGTGACCTTCGTAGGTCTGTGTCCTAATTGATTGGAATATAAACCCTGAATGCGTTGTGAAAGCTCTCTTTCTCTTTGTCCCCGAGTTGGAATTGTTGTTTTCATGTGTATTATCCACCTAAGTTTTGACCGCTATCGATAAGCCGTAGTTAAAACTACTACAGATAAATGAGTTTACAATTATCTGCGATTTATTTTTCGGTACAGCAAACTGCTAAGTAAGCTAAATATCTCAAAATAATTTGAGTCATCAAAAGCAGTGATATTCGATTCGCTTGTAGCTCTTATTTAAGCATTACTTAATAGGATACAGCCTGGAAAATTTGAACACAGCATTCGGTTGACGGATATTAAGTTATTGTTAATTAGCTCTTTAGGTGTAAACTTTTATGGATAAAGCATAATCTTTCTATGCTTGTTGAATGACTAAGATAGTGCAAGGTACACGATGCATTACATGACTGCTCGCAATACCTAACAGTGCTTCTGCAATAGCCTTGTGTCCTTTGCGACCCAAAATGATTAGTTCCAATATTGAGCAATTTGGCAAATCTGAGAACCAACACTTCCTATAGCTTCATAACATTTAGACTCTACCGAAACACCTTGTGAAGCAGCTTGTTTTT
>JBCCDM010000268.1:0-9298 GCA_039030795.1 Cyanobacteria bacterium P01_A01_bin.84 | reverse complement strand
TTAATCATTCAATCAAAACAAAAGAAAAAATTGGGAGTGTTCACACTGCGATTTACTAAGTAAATTTACTATTATTCATTCTAACTTTTGATTGGTTAAATATGTATAAAATATACATATTTTATTGGATTAAGTAAGTTTACGATAAAAAATAATCAGTAACTTTTTTGTATTAGTACTGGAGGTTCTGAAGCACTACTACTAATCAAAGACGCAGAAATAAATGCGCATATTTTAAGGAACTTTGTACAGTTTATTTTTTCTCTAAATTCCTTAATTATCTATATTTAGTTATTGAGAATATGTGCGTCAAAGCTATTCGGAATTATTTCTTCTCCCTAGAGCAGAACTTTATGATGTAGAATTATCAGAAAAATATTTCTTCTGATTGATTTTAGATTGAATGAGATTGAAGATTATTAATAATAATGATTTGCACTAGTCGCAATAACTGTCAGTTGTTCTAATCCATTCAAAACTATCATATTTTTATTTTGAATATCGAAATGCCGAAATTCCCATGCATGGGTCGCGATCGCCTTGAAATCAATTTCGAGAAACAAAATATAGATTATCAGATTACAAACTTATTAAATGTATTACTGATAAGTATTTCCCCTAAATCGTTCTAAATTAATTGTTGTTTTATAGGAGAAAATGAATTATGAATCAAAGTGGTGTTGCCATATGGTTCACTGGTTTAAGTGGTGCAGGGAAAACCACCATTACCCAAGCAGTTGCAGAAAAACTACGTGCCCAAGGATGTAAGCTAGAAGTCTTAGATGGTGATGTAGTAAGAGAAAATCTAACTAAAGGCTTAGGTTTTAGTAAAGCAGATAGAGACGAAAATATTCGCCGCATTGGATTTGTTACTCATTTACTAACTAGAAATGGTGTAGTTGTTCTTATATCCGCTATTTCTCCATATCGTGAAATTCGCCAAGAAGTTAAGAATAAAATTGGAGATTTTGTTGAAGTATATGTAAATGCTCCTTTAAAAGTTTGTGAAGAACGGGATGTTAAAGGACTTTATAAACGAGCACGTGCTGGAGAAATTAAAAACTTTACTGGGATTGACGACCCTTACGAACCACCCTTAAATCCTACAGTTGAGTGCCGTACAGACCTTGAGGAATTAGATGAGAGCGTATCCAAGGTTTTGGCTAAACTTGAGGAATTAGGATACATGAATAAAAGTGCAAATATACAACTTGTTTAATTGTCCGATTAGATATCTCACCACACCTATAATGTAGAAGCGTTAAGTTTAATGTCTCTACAAAGGTTCCAGGTTGCATATAGAATCCATTTGGTATCTTTACCTTCAATCGACACCTCAATTACCCAGAGACACTTCGTCTGTAGCTTACAAGTTGCCTATCAGGGTTTTTACTTAACAGGACTTTGATATTTTTGGGGCTGAAAATCACCTCAAATCTAATTGGGGTAAGGGAAAAACCTCAAAAGGGTAAAAATGGTTAAAACCTGGATAGATCAAGAAAATAGGTAAATTGATGTTAAACATTTGTCACATAAACTTTTGAAGTTATTTTTGGCATATTTTTTGCTTAAGTCCCGTTAAGAGAATTGTAATTTTCCAAGCTAGATTAGGGTATGAAAAACTGTCAACCTGGCGTAGGTAGATATCTTTAACCAACAAAAGTAAGATAATTTGTTCATTTATTTTCCATTAATCATGCAAAGCTTATTTTTAGAGAATCAAACAAAAGAAAGTATTTCTGTATATTCTCAATTAGTTAATCGTATCGCTACATCCGAGCAAAAAACCGAATTTCTCAACCAAGCTGAAACCTTACCTAGAATTCAACTCAATAAACGAGCCATTTCAGATTTAGAAATGATTGCAATTGGTGGTTTTAGCCCCCTTACAGGCTTTTTGGGAAAAGATGATTACGACTGTGTCGTTGATAATATGCGGTTAGCTAATGGTCAACCCTGGTCAATCCCAGTTACTTTGTCGGTAAGTGAAGAAGTGGCAAAACCTTTGAAAGAAGGCAGCTTAATACGTTTAGATAATAGTAATGGAAACTTTATTGGAGTTTTGGAACTAACTCAAAAGTATCACTATGACAAAAATCGTGAAGCTGTAAAAGTTTATGGTACCGATGAAGATAAACATCCCGGAGTAAAAGTTGTTTACGAACAGGGAGAAGTCAATCTTGCAGGTTTAGTATGGTTGCTAGAACGCAATCCTCATCCTTTATTTCCTGATTATCAAATCGACCCTGCTGCTTCCAGAGCAATGTTTCAAGAAAAAGGCTGGAAAACTGTAGTTGGTTTCCAAACTCGTAACCCCATCCACCGCGCCCATGAATATATCATCAAATGTGCCTTAGAAACAGTTGATGGCTTATTCCTTCATCCTTTAGTGGGTGCAACCAAAAGCGATGACATTCCCGCAGACGTGAGAATGCGTTGCTACGAAATAATGATTGAACACTATTTTCCTCAAGACCGGGTAATCTTAGCAATCAACCCAGCAGCAATGCGTTATGCAGGACCTAGAGAAGCTATTTTCCATGCCCTAGTGCGTAAAAACTATGGTTGTACTCACTTTATTGTTGGACGCGACCATGCGGGAGTTGGAGACTATTATGGTACTTATGATGCTCAACATATATTTGATCGGTTTCAACCCGGAGAACTAGGTATCAACCCCATGAAATTTGAACACGCATTTTACTGTACCCGTACAGAATCAATGGCTACAGCTAAAACTAGTCCTAGTAGTAAAGAAGAGCGGATTCATCTTTCTGGAACCAAAGTTCGACAGTTATTACGTAGCGGAGAGCTACCACCACCACAGTTCTCACGACCAGAAGTTGCTACGGAATTAGTTAAAGCAATGCAGGGTCAGAGTTAACAATAGTCGCAAGCAAAAGTATTATAAAACAGTAAAGTGGAAGAATTATCTTCTTCTACTTTATTGCTTCCATATTTCAATACTACCTTATTTGAAAACACTATAGCAGTCCTAAATGCAGCAAGCTCTGGTGACGCTCACCGTGATGCAAGGCTTTCACAGTTATTTTAGAATTTTTTCTTGCATCTGAATATATTCCTTTAGTATAAAAATCTAGTTGTATCGACTTTTCCTATTTATTCAGCAACCCCTATATAGGATTAAGATTGAAGATTTTTTTGCTGAACATTTAAATAAGTACTATCTACTTCACTCAAGTATGATAGATGCCTTTTTATCTCTTTACTTCTTTGTTCCTCTTGCCATCTTAGACCAATAATTGCAGCTACAGAAATTACATATCCCGGCTCTTCCATTTGAGTAAAAATAAATCCAAAAATGACTACACTTAGCAGAATTATTTTACATATATCATCTACGCAAAATCGTCGCCAAATAATAAATAAAACGTATCCAAAACATATTAACCCTAATATTCCCCAATCCCCCCAGATACCAGCCCAACCGAAAAAAGGCGACCACAAACGACTCCGGGCACCAATCCAAGTTGCATTAAATGCATCCCAAACGGCTTGGCTTGTAGGAGAGGTTGTAGCACCTAAAGGACTCAATAAATCTTCATAATCTCTTAGTATCCATGCTCCTAATCTTCCTATTGTATGCCCTGGACCTAGTCCAAATAATACATTGATAGATGATTTGTAGAATGAGGGGATAATGGAAAAAACTGATAATTTTAAGTCTATACCATCTTGTATTAACTCTGGTTCTGAAAAAGTTAATAATCCTGGTGCGACAGTATGGGCAGCCCAATAAAGTCCGCCTAAAAATAGAGCAAACAATATTAAATATTGAGCAAATAAAGTGATGGTTTTTATATTAAAATTTAATTTCGTCACCATCACGATAGCCAAAGAAACTAAAAATATAATGAAATGTGATTTAGCATCAGTAATAAATATATGAACAACGGCTGCAACTATTACAGAAATACGTATCCATAGAGGAGATTTTTTTGCTGTACTGAAGTAATAAAGAGCAAAAATTATAGAAACTCCAGAGGAAACATCACAACCAGCTCCTTGTCCTAAAAAAACGCCAGTTATATAATCACCTGGAGCGGGTTTCCCTTCACCCCATCGAAGAATAAATTTTTGTGTAAAAGCAAATAATATATTAATGAAAGCAAAACTCATTAAACTAAAACGAATTTTATTTAAACTTTCTTTAGATGGATTAATGCTAACCATTATTAGCAAGAATATAAACCATTCTGCACGTAATATATAATCTAGAAAGACATTAATTATTCCCGCGTGATTGAACAGTGCGCTAGCAATCACAACTCCTAACAAAATCATTAAACCTGTTAGTAAGTCAAAAACAGCATAAATTCTGGCTTTCGTTTTAGTTTGAGAAACTATATATAGAGCAATAGCAGGTACAAATATTAGATGAACAAAATTTATGGGAGCAGGAAAACCAATTCCACTAAGAACCCGTGGGAAAAATGCACTAACAAAAGCTATTATTAAAAGAATAGAATTTTTAATAAACATATTAAAAAAATATTGAAGTTAGGATACTAATTTCCACAAGTTAACTCATAAATTTCCATAAGTTTACAATAGTTTTGTTTCGCTGTATATTTAGTTTCATATTCAACTCGTACCTCTTGACGCATTTGACTTAACTTGTGCGGGTTAGCTAAAAACCATTCAACTTTACTAGCTAAATCTGTTGAATCTCCTGGTGTAAATTTTAGTCCAGTACGATTATGGTCTACTAATTCCGCGATCGCTCCAATGTTAGATGCGATTACGGGGGTTCCCTTAGCAAATGCTTCTACAGCTACTCTTCCAAAGGTTTCATACCAGTTGGAGGGAAAAATTAAAAACATTGCTTCTCCCATCAAGTTATAAACCTCTGACATGGGTTTACGACCTAAATGTTCTACATGAGGCATATTTTTCACCTCCTCTGCTAAGTTATCAGCAAGAGGACCCTCACCAATAATTTTTAAAGGAACATTTGTCTGTAAATGCTTCCAGGCTGAAATTAGAGTATCTAAACCTTTTTCTCGTGAAAGTCGTCCAACAAATAAAGCATATCCTCCTTTTCCTGTCCCCGGTTTAGGGTCGGGATGAATAAAGTTAGACTTTACAATGATTTTTTCTGCTGGGAATCCTCCAGAAATAAACTTTTGACGAGCGAATTCTGTCAGGGTGATGTAATAATCTACCATTTTTGTCCAGGTTTGCATGGCACGGTGTACCATTAGCATAGTTGCAACTGCCGTACTCGCAACACGACTGTCTCGATAACAACCATGTACCACACCAGGTAAGGGTATAGCTTTTCCTAAGCAATCTTCACAAACTTTTCCTTCTCGAAAAAATAAAGCATTTGGACAAAGTAAACGATAGTTTCGTAATGTTTGTATTACCGGTTTACCTTGATTTTTAGCAGCATAATAAATAGAGGGAGAAATTAAAGGAAAAAAATTCTGTACGTGAACAATATCGCTATTTTGTTCTTTAAGTTTGTCTTGGATAATTTGATGTGATTCTTGCGACCAAATTGTTCTAATTGCTAGATCTAAAGAACTCATCTTTGCAATCCGGTCGTTATGTTCTTCATATACTTTCACATTATGTCCCATTTCCCGCAGTAGGTTTTCTTCTGCTTGACGAGACTCATCTTCACCACCGCGAATTTGATAACGGTTGTGTACGCTTAGAATACGCATAATTTATTATTGGTAACTGGTAACTAGTTGCTGCTTAAGCTTCACTTATTAACCGTCAACTCTTCGCTGATGACTGTTAACCTTTGACTGGTAATTGATGAATAAAGTTGAGCTAAAGACTTACCTTTAACTTCCCAACTGTAAAGATCCTTAACTCTTTTTTGACCAGCTAAACCCATTTTTTCTTGTAAATTTGGTTCCAGAGCAAGGCGTACCATTGCTTGTGATAAATCGCGTACTGCTTGCTCTGGGGTATGGGCAGCAACTTTACAACCCGTTTCACTAGTTACCTGAGTACCCGGTCCTCCCAAGTCTAAACATAAAACCGGACGACCGACTGCCATTGCTTCAAGGCATACCCAACCACCAGAATCATGTAAACTGGGATGAACTAAAGCTATGCACTGACTTAATTTTTCTAAAGTTTGAGTTCGAGGTAATCGGTTCCAAAATTTGACTTGTCCTACAATTCCAAGCTCTTCAACTAATAATTCCAAACGTTTTCTTTCTGGTCCGTCACCCAAAATCCAATATTCACTGTTAGATAATTTTGCTTGTGCGAAAGCTTGTAATCCTAAGTGAAATCCCTTCCAGTGTAAAAGTCTACCCATACTAATGAAGCGGATGGGTAAATCTGTGGGGCTGGGATATTCTCCTAGACTTGCTATTTCTTCTTGAGATAAACCAGTTTCTGAGAATATTTCTACATTGGATACACCCATCTTATATAGCCGCCTGGCTGTATCTTCCGTTGTCACCCGGACTATAATACTTTTGCGAGCTGTCATACCCACAAATGGGTCATGTTCACCAAGCCAGCGTGCTCCATCGCGGAGAATCTCGTAAAATTTTCCCCGAAAACTAAAATCTTTCCAGAAAGGCTTGGGTGCAGATTCTCCTCCTCCAACTGGTCCCCAAATGAAAGGTATGGGTAAAAAAGAAATAAAACTGGGAGACCAATATTTGACATAGGTTACATGATGTGCAAGGTCAAAGTTAATTTGCTGATGTAACTTACGAGCAACAAAGTAAGCAATAATTTGCCAAATATAATAATGAATTTGTACTGCTTTGGCTTTATAGTTCCACCATTTAGCCCAAGCAGGTAAGTCGCAGTAAATAAAGCATACTCCAGGTAAAGGATTGTTTTCTAATTCGGCTTCAATTGCAGGACGGTTATCCTGACGCGTCAACACCCATACATCGCAATATTTCACTAACTGTTGCACTACATTCCAACCGACACCAGGTTCAGAACCCATATCTGGTCTGCAAGCATAAGCAGAAACCAACACCCTTGGACGGCGAACATTATTAGTATTAGTATTAGTAGCATTAACTGCAATCATAAAGTTTCCTTAGTCAATTAGTGAGAGTATTGAGTTTGGCTAAAATTTGAAGCTTTAGCACAACTTTTACCAACCAAAGTTTCATAAACATCAGCCACTTTTTCTGCGGTTTGTTCCCAAGTAAATAATTTAACCCTGGAAAGTCCCTTAACAATCAATTCTTCCCGTAATGCTGATTCCTCCTGCAGACGAAGAACAGCTTGGATAATTGCTTCAGTATTTCTTGGTTCAACTAAAATTGCAGCATCACCAGCAACTTCTGGTAATGAGGTACTATTGGATGTAATTACAGGTGTACCACAAGCCATAGCTTCTAAAACAGTAATTCCAAAACCTTCATAAAGTGAAGGCGATATGAGAATATCAGCAGCATTATAAATTTTGACTAAGGTAGCTTTATCAGGCTTACCTAAATAAGTAATATACTTAGTTAAATTATGAGTCTGAATAAATATTTTCTGCTCGTTAGTTAAATCTGCACCTGTTTTAAACAAATGTACTTCTTCCCCCTGCTCTGCAAGTTTTACAAGAACTTTTAAAATCGTGAAAATATTTTTACGGGGTTGATTGGAGCCAACATTGAGCAAACAAGTAGTCTCAGGTGAGATATGATAATCATGTCTAAATGATTGAATCTCTGTTTGGGATAGTTGACAAAAAGATGTATCAACAGCATTTGAAGCCACCGTTAAAAGCTTTGCATTTACCTTGAGAATTTCTTGTACATCTTTGGCTGTATGTGCTGAAACAGTAAAGATGTGGTTAGCTTGGCGTATAGCTTTAACTGCAAATTTCCAGGTTGCAGTGCTAACAAAACTTAGACTGGAACCATCTTGAATATTTTCTGGTTGAATAAAATTTATTAAATCGTGACAGGTAACGGTTATCGGTTTACCAGTATTTTTAAGCCAATAGGCGATGTGACCATCACTATGATCGATAATATGATAGATATCTGCCTGTTGCTGCTTGAGAGTAATAGGGTAATACCAATAGCGCTCATAATATTTATGGAGTCCTTTGAATAAAGAACTCTTGTTTTTCAGAGGGTAAGACTGTGGAGTTAATTCAATAATATCCCAATCAGGACGAACTGCTTTCAGTCCACCAATCAAACCATCAGCATATACATCCATACTAAAGGATGCTTTTGGCAACCTACGTATAATTGCCACTCGCATAATTCTCTCCTAATGCTTCTTTCGTATGACTACCGTTAATTCATCAATTAAATGCCCGCATCAGAAGATTTTTGGTAGGTGAGGAAGCTAATTTATGACTTCCGGATTTTTCTCCTTGTTGTCCAAGCAAAGGCACCATAAATATTAATTTATTGTCACCGCAGTAGCCAATAAATTAATGTTTGTTCAACCTGGATTGCGAACACTAACTTCTTAGTGATAATTTTACTTGCTACAAAAATAAATATCTTCACTATTATTATCCTCACTAATTAAGCGATATTTTTCTGTTACAGTTGCCCCCAACTGTTCAATATAATTTTCTACATTAACTTTAAAGCCAGCTTCTTCCAGCCTATTTTTATAGTCTAATCCGTACTGTCTAACATGGTCTTTTTGACCATAAAACTTCAATCTATCTTCCTCAGAAACAATATTAGGATCTTCCAAAGTTTCTTCTAAATTATTATCTAAAGGAACTTGTAAAATTGACCAACCACCAGGTTTAAGAACTCTATATAGTTCTTTCATAGCTTTAGCATCATCAGGAATATGCTCTAAAACGTGATTGCACAGGATAACATCAAAAGAGTTGTCATCAAAGGGAATATCTGTAATATCTATATTTACCATGACCCTTGGCGCAGATAAATCGGCTGTTAGGTAATCTATATTTGGCAGTTTATTTATAAGTTTGTAAAGTTGAAATTCTGGTGCAAAATGTAATACTTTCAGGTTGTCAGAAAGTAAGTTGGTACAATTTTTGAGATATAGCCACAGTAAACGATGCCTTTCTAAAGAAAAGCACTTGGGACATTCTGCATTTGCTCTTTGATTAATTCCTGCTGGTAAAAATGTCCGAAAACTACTATTACAACAAGGGCAAGTATATTCATTACCTGCATAGGTAATGGATTGTACTGCTGAGATACAGCTTTTTGCTACTTGCGAAAGATAATATTTTGATTGTTCAACACTATTATTTCTTTGAGCTTGTATCATTGTCTTTCCTAATTAGCCCGCCGACAGCAGCTGGTTGGTCAGGCTCTCGCGCAGCGCGACGTCGTCTTCTACG
>JBCCDM010000267.1:0-9359 GCA_039030795.1 Cyanobacteria bacterium P01_A01_bin.84 | reverse complement strand
TTTGTTTTTAATTATCTCTAGTCATTTTAATTTCCTTTGATTTTATATCAGGAACCATTGTTAATATTCATTTCTACTTATCTGTCCAATAAATAACTTAATTATACGTAAATAATCAAAAAAATCAAAATGTTGAAGTGTAGATTGGTTGTTTACTCACAGGCAGTTGTTTTGATAGATATTGAAAGAATCTGTTAGAAGCCTACACTTGCCGTCGGATTTCGGAAGTGTAGGAGTTTAAAACACTACCTAATTTTCTGCTTAATAAAAGTAACAACTTGAGCAAGTTGCTTTTTCAAAGCATCAATTTCCCCCTGCATTTTAATCACTTTCTGATTCAAAACTTGTACTTCAGCAGATGAATTTTCGGAGGAGGCAGTTGATATAGTTGTACTTTTTGCTGCCAGAGCTGCATCTTGACGTGGTTGCTTTGCTTTTGCCATTGCTAACTTAATAGCAGCAATTAGCTGCTTTTGGTCAAAAGGCTTGCCAAGAAATTCAAAATATTGGAATGGTTCGGGAATTTTCTCTGTTACTTCTTCTTTTCTACCAGACATAATTACAAGAGGAATTCTTCTTAAATCTGGTCTAGCTTGAATTTCCTGAAAAACCTCCCAACCGCTCATTTTTGGTAAGAGGAAATCCAGCATAATCAGGCTAAGTTTTTCTTGACGTATAGAGTTAAGACCTTCTAAACCATCTTTTGCCTCCAAGACTTGGAAATTACCTGGAGGTAGCATTTCCCGTACTTTTACCCTGACAACTGTAGTGTCATCAATAACTAGAATCTTGTTACTTGCCACAACTGATTGCTCTAAGAGAAACTAATGGTTTACATGACGAATTCGCCAATTAACACTGAGAATTCTCCTACTATATCCAAAATATACATTGTTTGGGGGAGAGTAATTTCCGCTATAAATAAGAATTGTTTGAGTCTTTTTATAAAAACTTACCTAAGTAGAAACAAACTAAGTAGAAATTCTTAAAGGCTACTTTCTGTGAAAATAGGAATATTACAAAGACCATTAGGGATGATTTTATCTATTAATTACTATGACCTCCAAATCCAAAGAAGATTTAAAATCAGAAGTTCTCGCAATGCCGGATTGGTTACGTCGTCCGATTGGCAAAGCTAGTCATCTGTCTGCTGTACAACGTATTATTAAACAGCGACAAATCCATACTATTTGTGAGGAAGGACGTTGTCCTAACAGAGGCGAATGCTATGCTCAAAAGACAGCAACTTTTTTACTCATGGGGGCTGTATGCACCCGTTCTTGTGCTTTTTGTCAAGTAGATAAAGGTCATGCACCAATGTCTATCGATCCTGAAGAACCAAAAAAAATCGCTGAGTCTGTAAAAATTTTGGGTCTGGGATATGTAGTACTAACTTCCGTAACTAGAGATGATTTACCAGATCAAGGGTCAAGCCATTTTGTCAAAACTATTAATACTATTCGTCAACTGAATCCAGAAACTAGTATTGAAGTACTTACACCAGACTTTTGGGGTGGTAAAAACGGCGAGAAAGGTCAATATGAGCGTGTAAAAATGCTAGTACAAGTCAAGCCAGCTTGCTATAACCATAATTTAGAGACAGTAAAAAGGCTGCAAGGTCCTGTAAGGAGGGGTGCAAAGTATGAGCGATCGCTCAGAGTATTACAGATAGTTAAGGATATAGATAGCTCTATTCCCACAAAATCCGGACTTATGTTGGGTTTAGGTGAAACAAAAGCAGAAATCTTAGAAACAATCGCAGACCTACGTCGGGTCAAATGCGATCGCCTGACTATTGGTCAATATATGCGTCCTTCTTTAGCACATTTGCCTGTAAAAAAATACTGGACACCTCAAGAGTTTGATGAATTAGGTAAAATTGCTCGGGATATGGGATTTAATCATGTCCGTTCCGGTCCTTTGGTTAGGAGTTCTTATCATGCAGGAGAGAGTAGTTAGATAACTATTACGGAGAATATAAGTCAAATATTTTGAAGAATGTGGTTTATTGGTGCCACTATTTGGTATTGATAGAAAAAGTAGTATAACTGCAATTATTCATTCCAGAGCTTCTTAGTTGTTTTAATTACAGATGGTTTCAATATTGCCACCACCAGAACTTTAACAGCAAAGATAATGGGATATAAAGAAGTAAGCTCTCAGGACAAGTCTGTCATAATGCTGTTTTATAGCGAATATGCACCGGATTGCACTGGTAAATGGCTTATCTGAGCAAACTACTTAGGAACAGATTTTCTAGATTTTGACAATTTCTGAAACTGTTGTGACTCAAATACCAATTCTTGAAAATTAGGAGAACACAATTCATGGCTAATACAGACAAAACAGCTAAATTCCCTTATCCTTTTCGCTTAGGTTGGGCTTTATTGTTATTGGCTGGAAACTTTTTGGTTGCAGCCTATTATTTCAATATTCTGCAATAAATATTTTGATTCTAAAGTAGAGAAGGATGAATTTCCGAGGAAAAAATATAGCAGTGCAATGAATAGAAACATTTAGACCTTGGAAGAAGTGTTTTTACTTCAAAAATTGAGATTTACGGGTAAAAATATTCTTTCACAGCTCAAAGCACAACGTGCAAATAATTTCTTCGTCTTAGATTTTCATTCTTTCTAGGGGAACTTAAACATTTTGAGGAAGAAATCAAGCCTCAAAGCTTTGTCAGACAAGGAAAATGTACCAAATATACAAAGTGCCTGAAAGCTGTGTATATCACAACACTAGGTAAAAGGATATCCAAGTATCTGTGATATATGTGTTTGAGGTTTTTTCTAGCTTCTTTTTGTCTAAGTTCCACTAGCCCCATAAGGTAAAACTTCCACATTCTGATATATTCTACAGGGACTGCCCAGCATCGCTTTTATTTGAGGTAGGAACGTAAAAATTGGTCTTTTGCCCATTCCACAGCAAAATACTTAAATCGGAATTAGTAATTTTATCGGTTTAAGATAGGTCGTTTATTTATACTCCCATTGTACTGACACAGAAATACTTACTTTATTAAAATTCATATTAAATGATTGGTAACATTTGCTACATTATTTATGTTATCATTTTCAAATTTTTATTCATTATGATTAAGTGTAAAATTAGATACCTGTTAATTAAGTGCCGATTTGAAGATACCAATTTAATATGTTGATTTTGTAAAAAAACTGCTTGTACAGATTGATGTAAATTAATTTTCATAGAAAACTCCCAACTGCAACAACTCATCTATACTTGACTTCACTTGTATAAAATACTGGAAATCAAGGGATATAAGAAATTCGACAACAGAAAAATGGCGTGTTAAAGTTTATGCGACTACAATTGAAATTACATAGGTATTGGCAAAATTTTACCATTATTCATAATAATATCTGTGATAATGACTTAGATTGTTAGCCAGTATATTTCCTTGATTGCTATATAGTTATTTTATACAATGAATACTTATTTAAATGTAATGCTAGATACTGTTGGTTTTTATTGATAGAAAAGAATAGATAGTGCGTTAATATACATAAATCTCCTTAGCACTTTCAAAGCACTTTCTTGAACATTTTTTGTGCGCGACTAATCTATTTTGACGGTCTAGTTGACCATGCAGCAGTATTCAAGCCTACCAGAAAAGAACTCGCAAGTGGATGTAACCCCCAATAATCTACTAGCAACACCCCAGCAACTTCGCGACCAATTATGGTTGGAGAGCAGCTTAAACCAGCTGCTAGTTTGCCTGAATGAATGTCTAACGTCTGCTTGTATAGAAAAAAAGCAGACTTCAAACTTAGAATCCCAGATATATCAAGTTTTAGTAAGCCAACTTCACAATGCTTTAAGTACAAGTAGGATTGTGATTACTCCAAGGGATTCAGTTCTAGCGATCGCGTTACCGCAAACAGATACCAAGTTGTGTCAAGTTTGTTATGTTTCCCATAGCTCATCAAACCATTCTCAACTTCCATTCCCAGAAGTAGTATTAGAAACGGGAAAAAAACTACATTTAAAGCCAAAGGAAATAATAGAAGTAGAAGATTTACAATATTTAGAAGCCCAAGAATCTCCTAATGCATGGTCAATATCTGATAGTAATGGTGCTATTTTGGGATGGCTGATTCTTTCTTTGACAGGGTTAAACTCAGATTACGAAGCTGTGGATACTTCGGCATTTAGTTTGATATCAACTTTGATTAGTCGTGCAGCTAACCAGTTTAGCATAGCTTTAGTACAATTAAGACATCTCAAATTATTACAACAAACTGCACAAGGTTTAGAAAGTTTTAACCAAGAATTAGAACGAACGAATAAATTAAAAAATCAGTTTTTGGCTAACACCAGTCATGAAATTCGTACTCCTTTAAGTTCTGTAATTGGCTTTACTCATTTACTACTAGCTCAGGGTTATGATTCGAGCAAAGAACGTCACCAAGAGTATTTGCACATTATTCAGTCAAGCGGGAAGCATCTTCTAGCACTGATTAATGATATTTTGGATCTTTCCAAAATAGAGGCAAATCAATTAGAAATACAATGGGAAAAAATTGATGTTGCCCAGCTTTGTCGTAACGTTCTAGCCTTAATTAAAGAAAAAGCTGCAAATAAAGGTTTAACTTTAAGTTTAGAAATAGATGAACAGGTAGATTATATAGTTGCCGATCCATTGCGACTTAAGCAGATGCTTTTAAACTTATTGTTTAATGCCCTTAAGTTTACCAACGAGGGAAGTGTCAGTTTAGATGTAAAGCTGCAAGCAGAATCAATATATTTTACCATTTCGGATACAGGAACAGGTATTTCTCCAGAAAATCAGGCAGAGTTATTTCAACCTTATTGTCAAATCCCCAATACAGTTGTTAATCGCGAAGAAGGAACAGGTTTAGGTTTAGCATTAACACGGAAGCTGGCAGAAATCCACGGTGGTCGGATAGAAGTCGAATCAAAAATAGCTCAGGGTTCTAAGTTTATAATTGTACTTCCTCTAAATCTTCTATTTAATAATAGTGAAGAAATAGATAAAAAATTTGGTGTGGAAGAAGTTACTCAAGCAAAGAATAGTAAAACCTTAAAGAATGAAACCCTATTTTCTGCTGCAAGTGGCTCTAATTCCAATGAAATCTTGCTTGTTGAAGATGACTTACCTAATGCACAACTGATACAAACTTATTTGAGAAGAGAAGGATATCAAGTTACCTGTATCCATAACGCTGCTCAAACCTGGAATGCATTGACTAGTAGTCTACCAAGTTTGATTTTAATGGATGTTTATTTACCAGATGCCAATGGTCTTAAGCTAGTTGAAGAATTACGATCGCGTCCGGAATATCGGAATATTCCTATCATTGCTCAAACCGCTATGGCTATGAAAGGCGATCGTGAAATTTGTTTGAAAGTTGGCGTGAACGAGTATATTTCTAAACCCATCGATTTACCACTTTTGAGTCAGTTAGTTGCAAAGTATATTCAAGTACCAATTCAATTACCAACTTCTGAGGATTGAAAAAATTTTACTACCAAAAGTAGTTAAGTCGCAATATTTTGTTCCCTGTTCCCTGGGAATAACTCAGAAGAAAGATGGAGTCATTTCCATCACGTTTACATACAATAGTAATTGTATGCTGCAATAATGACATGACAGAAAATGGAAATGATACTGACAGAGAAACTTGAGCAACTCAAAACTATATTTGCCCAAATGCAGCAAGCTTTAATTGCTTACTCTGGAGGTGTCGATAGCACTTTGGTAGCAAAAATCGCTTATGATATTTTAGGCGATCGCGCTCTAGCAGTAACGGCAATTTCACCTTCTCTGTTACCCGAAGAATTAGAAGATGCCAAAATACAAGCTGCAACAATTGGAATCAAGCATCAAATCGTAGAGACACGGGAGATGGAAAACCCCGATTATACATCGAACCCGGTTAATCGCTGTTATTTTTGTAAAAGTGAGTTACATGATACCCTCAAACGTTTAGCCATAAAGTGGGGTTATCCCTATGTAGTAGATGGAGTTAACGGTGATGATTTGCGCGACTATCGTCCAGGAATCCAAGCTGCAAAAGAAAGAGGTGCTCGTTCTCCTTTAGCTGAGATGGGTGTGACTAAAACACAGGTAAGACAATTATCTCAAGAACTTGGTTTACCTTGGTGGGATAAACCCGCACAACCTTGCTTGAGTTCCCGTTTTCCTTATGGTGAAGAAATTACTATCACTAAGTTGCAAAGAGTAGGAAGAGCAGAAGTATATCTGAGAAAATTAGGTTGGAAAAATCTTCGAGTTCGTTCTGAAGGTGACACGGCACGTATTGAATTATTACCAGACCAAATTAAAGATTTTGTATCTACTACAGATTTACCATCTGTAGTAGATACATTTCAAGAATTGGGTTTTATGTATGTAACTTTAGACTTGGAAGGTTATCGGAGCGGTAAATTGAATCGAGTTTTAAATCAGCCTGTATGGCAAAATTGAATCATATTAGGGATTTGAGAATCACCAATCACACAAACTTATGACCAAACTCATGAATCAAGTCAATCCTTCCTTTACGTAACATAGCTGGATCTAACCTTTCTGTAGTATTACAAGTCATTAAAACTACTAATCTTTGCTGCATTTGTATTCCAGAGTCATCAACAACACTTTGATATAAGGTACCATCGAGCAAGCCGAGAATATGTTCGGTTTTATTGCTATATTGTGCAACCTCACTAGCACGATTTTGAGCTAAGTTATCGGCTTCGTTGATGATAAGACAAATTCTTTCTAAATAAGCTGGGGGTACAAAATTAGAAATTGCATCATGGTCGAGAATGAAAATTATGTATCCCAATGGAATTAAAACTTCCTTTGCGATCGCTTGAGTCCAGACAGTTTTTCCGGTACCGGGTTCTCCATGAACTAAAACTGCTAATTGTTTTTGGTTGAGAATCGCTTGTTGTACGACATCAGTAAAACTTTGAATATCTTCGGGGAAGCTAGCAATCGAAAACTGACTATGAATTTTCCCAACGCGACTTTGATAACCACTAAGCATGACAGCCAAATTATAAGTCGCTTTATTTATCAGAGGTTGTATATGTTTGGACATTAATGTATACTGCCGTCTACCCCTATCAAAAGGGTCAATTTGTAGCCACATATCATCTTTTTCCCAATATGCGTAAACGCTGTTCACTACATCTAAACGTTCCCAACTGACAAATTTTTCTACAGGCAAGTAGAAATCCCGCTCTAAATAATACTGAGTAATAATATTGGGCGTTCCTAATAAATCTAAAAGTCTAAATACAGTAATTTCTTGAAGTCTATTTAAAACATAATCTATAGGAATACTATTACGATTAACTAATTGAGATATGGGAGTTTCAGTGGTTAAAATATCTTTATATCGATAATCCGGAGATAAAGGTTCTGGTGTAATATAGTTCCAATATTTTTCTAACTCATAGCGGGTATCTTCAGAAACCAAATTCAATAAATTTGCCCACCATGCATAATGATTCCTACCTAAGTTTTCGGCGATTCCGCTAGCTAAATTTAGAGTTTTCTGAGTCAATTCCTGGGTATCTTGGGATATTAATTCCCATATAAATTCCCAGTCTATATCTCTATGAAAAGGACGCCAGCCACTAGCTAGCAAACTAGGTCGATTATTATGATTTTTAGAACCTTCATTAATACCGAAATAATCAAATCCCATTTTTTTATGCTTGTAGATATTTATAAAGTAAATAGATATTATTCATTCACCATGAAGTATACTCCCTAGATTTGAAATAATAATATTTTAATCAATGATCGATATTGATATTCATGAAATTATTCAATTAGTAAATTATTTAATAAATTATTTGAGAACTTAATAAATAACTTTATAATTTGTGTAATATGACATCCTGAAGCGCTCAAAAATTTAACTAAAACAATTTACTAATTAGGTTTATCATTTATAACCTATAAACCTAAGTGTTAAGGTTCGGATGATACAACACAGTTTTTCACGGGAGCAACGTAATATGAACTACTTATATGCAAGTCACTGTAGTAAAGTATAATTTATCAGAGAAGACTTAACTGGTGTATTCTTACCACACTCTTTGAAGTATGGCTACTTTCTAAATTCTACTTATAAGTAATATATGTTACTGAATATATATTTAATTAGGACTTATTTATGCAGTTGTCAATTCCTGCAAATAAATGAAAGTTAGTAAGTGAATAGAAATAATTTAGTTGTTTGCGACTTTTTGTATTATAACGCACTACACAAAATTAACAGATAGGAACTTTAGTAGGGTAAATTTAATTGAGCAATTACTGGAAGATGATCGGAACCTGCATCTTCTGCAACGTAAGCATTTACGGCTTGGAGTTCTTTTGTATACCAAATATAGTCTATTCTGCCAATGGGGAATAATGAACCCTTAAATGAATGTCCAAAACCCCAACCTGCTCGATTAAAGCTATCCTTCATCACTTTGTGCATTTGTGAATATGTTTCCGATGTATCTGTAAAGTTACAATCACACATTAAAATTATTGGCAATTTACGATTTATAATAATTTTTTGTAGATAAGATACTTGTTCTAAACGGCGACTATACCATTTTTTTGATAACTTAAGAAATTGATCGAGTGGATAGCTAGGGATAAGATGAGTGACAATTACTTGTATTTGCTTCTGGTTGTTCAAATCTAGAGTTACTAATAATCCTCTTTCAAGCTCTTTAACAGGCAAAATAGTAACATTACTAATAGGAAACCGACTTAATAGCGCTACATTATGGGTATAATAATCTTTAAATGGATAAAAAACTTGATAAGGATATTTGGAAGCAAATAACTTTTTAAATTTAGGTGATTTGGTAGGAAAAATCTCTTGAAAACCGATAATGTCGGGAGAGTTTTTAGTAACCATTTTAGTTATTGTATTATAGTCTTCGTTATTAAATAAAACATTAAAGGTCATGACCTTAATAGTATGATTATTATCATGAATATGAGGGGTAAACTTAGGAAGAAAAAGTGAACCCCAAAAAACTAAAAATACACCCAGAGGAAAACATAACCCTACAAATAAACGCCACTGACGACGCAACAATGAAAAGGGTATGAAGATAATTAAGGGAACGAACAGATAAAGGGCTGCGGTATTAATTAATGCTAACCACCAAAGACTATCAAAAAATATGATACGTAATATCAGCCATAAGCAAAAGAAGATAATATATATCCAGATGATTCGGGATATGAAGGTAGGGAAGCCCATATAAGTTATTTGTATAATTAATTTGATTAAGTTAAATTTTCAATCCCATTTAACTTTGCTGATGATATAAATTTATAAATTATGAAC
>JBCCDM010000266.1:0-9371 GCA_039030795.1 Cyanobacteria bacterium P01_A01_bin.84 | reverse complement strand
CCCGCGCACACCCAATACGCTGGATGCCCATCGTCTGATCCATTGGGCGGGGATTGAGGGGCGGCAAATGCCCGCCGCGATGGCCCTCTTTCGGGCCTTTTTCGAAGAGGGTCGTGATATCCTATAAATATTTTTACTTACTTATTTTCCTCTAACCTCTTCTCAACTTCTGGGGAATATATTGTATTAACAGGTTTTTTTCTTGTATCCGCTTTTTCAATTAGTTGACTTTGCGCTCTTTCAAATTTGATACTGTATCCTAGCCAAACAAAACCCGTAGCAAAAACCGCGATCGCGCCAATTAAAACTCCAGTCAATACTTTTACTTGAAAATGAAGAGACTGAAATTGTCGCTGCTGCAACTGTAAATGTGTTAAAGAGTTAAGGCTGCCATCATCATTTAGAGTGGAATCGCGATTACTATCTACGATAGTTCTACTGCCTGCAATAGAGCTAATGCTACTATTATCAGCTACAACAGAGATACTTTGATTATCATCTGTAAGAGAATTTTCTGGAAGCGGAATTTCAGCTTCTATAACCCTATCTAAAGATGGCTTTGCTTTTTGCTCAAAAGTTACCTTTGTCTGTAACCAGTCAGTAATTAATTTTGGACAATTCTTTTTAAACCAACGCCAAGCAACTATCTTAAAAGCAGGCTTTGATAACCTTACAATCAGCTTTGATATTCCTCTAAGACTTCGAGAACTAACTTTAGCATTGATTAGATTGCTCGAACCGACATCATACAAACGATCTATGATATATCTAATATTAGTTTCTTCTCTGATAAGTAAGTTTTCTACTAATATCAAAACATCATGCATTTTTGCCTCTGACATTTTTTCTTCCGTCAGTTTTGCTGTAGTTTCTTCTGACTTTTGTGATACTACTGCCATAATTCTTAAGCTAGATATAGCTGGTACTGTAATAAATTAATATATAATTTTTCAGTAGTATCAGTCTACGAAAAACTGAATATACTAAAAATCCATTTTCGTTGATTAATCTCAAGTAATTAAATTATTTAAGTAATTACACATATATCTTGTATAACTTTTGCTTCACTTTTAATAAGTAATGAAACAAAAAATGTAAGTAAAGCAAAGTAAAAAAAGTTATAAACTTTTGTACTATAAAGAAAAAACTACATGACTTATACAAGTATTATTAGCAATCAATAACTTACTCCAAATGCTATTATTGGTAACTAAAGCTATTTTACAGTCTCACTCACTTGTATCTCAGTACCATTAGAGACAATTTTATCTATTCTGCGGATAGCTATGCAAGAAAAAATTCATTCCTGAGACATATATTTTTCTGTATCAAAAAATATTGTCAAATTTTATATTTTGTATATTTATTTATATCTATAGGTGTTTACCATGTTATGTATCACTACAATAGCAATTAATATGCATTTATAAAGTCTCATTTAAAATGCATACCGGTGAGGAACGTTGTAAGAAATGTATTGATTATTTCTGATTAGAATTTCTGATTAGAATTTTCATCGGTAGAGAGTCAGGACTTACGCAAAAGCTACGTAATTCCGTCCGAGACGTTAACGCTTCCGCGTGTCCGTGCTTGACTTATGCTTTCCTACACGTAGTGACCGTCGCTTCGGACAAATCTTCGTTGCGTAAGTCCTGAGAGTTTCAACAACCCACTGCTAATCGGAGTACGGATATAGCAGGAGTCCCCAGGAGGGAAGACAGATGAAAATAATTGCAGATTTTTTCCAGATAACCAGTATCGTAACATTACTGAGTTTTACTTTAACTCCTGTATATGCTCGGAGACCGTTCCCGAAAACAGGCGTTTTAAAACCATCCCTAACCTCAATTCCGTTAGAATTATCATCAAAAACTGGCTCGGAAACTAAGCATCATAGTCTTTTGAAAACAACACCTAGGAATATTGAACAATATTCAATTACCAATGATTCTAACTTTGTGCAAAACTTACAAAAATATCGGCAGTCTTTATTAGAAAGAGGTATTAATAAAGAATTTTCTGTACCTACCCCATATGGGAGTCGTGGATATTCTATACTGCCGGAAAATACAGGTGGACAAATACAGCAGTTAGAAGAGAATGTTTTGATTCTCAAGTTAGGAGAAGAACCTGTTAATCAACCCTCCTTTCAACAGGGGGATGGCTTGATACTGTTCAATATAGATGATGAGTGAATTTCAGTAATAAATGTAGACTACAGCCCAATACGGTTTAAATAAGGATAATTGTAGAGTGGGTAGAGCTACAGCGCGACCTAACTTTCGGCGCTGATTTGTTAGGTTGGGGTAAGAAACCCAACCTACACTATTTTTATTTTTTAGGCTTAACTGAACTATATTAGATTAAAGCCGAAGATTGCAAAATATAAGTCAAAAACTATACAGAGCAACAAAGACTATAAGCAGTTTAAAACCTGCTATTACCTTTCATCCCCGCATGAAACGGGAATGAAAGTATTTTTTTCTTATAAAAATCTAGCCAGAGTCATAGGATTTGGGATTATCCCAATTTTCTTTCTCTCACAATGGGGAGATGAGTGCCTTCAGAAGGCTGTGGGAACTTTAATATTAAGTTAAGTGTTTAACCAGGTAGCATGATATTAGCGATCGCATATTACTGGAGAATCAATTAATCTCGTTGAAGCAAGATTAAACTAAACCAGTCGTTACTGTCAGTCCATGCTTGCTGGGTTGTAAAACCCCTTGCTTTTAATTCTTCCTTAAGTGAATCAAGATTAAATTTACGAGAAATTTCGGTTCGGATAGTTTCTCCTTCCTCAAAATCCACTGTCAAATTAAGAGCGCGTAATTCAAAGCTTTGTGACTCAATAGAGCGGATATGCATTTCTATCCGGCTTTCTGTTTCGTTATAAAATGACCAGAACTCAAATTTATCTTTGTCAAAATTACCATCAAACCTCCAGTTTAGATGGTCTAGTAAATTCAGACTAAATGCCGCAGTTACCCCCTGGCTATCATTATAGGCAGGTTCTACAATCTGCTTGGGTTTTTGTAAGTCTGCACCAAGTAAGAAATATTCCCCTGGTTGCAATGAATTTTTAATTTGATGCAAGAAAGCATCAAATTCAGAAGCAGGTAAATTTCCTATTGTACTCCCTAAAAAAGAAATCATTCTACTCGGTAGTTGTACCGGTGGTAGATTTGCTAATGCTGATTCATAAGTCCCTACTAAAGCATGAACTTCTAAAGACGGAAAGTCACCTAGTAACCCTCTAGCACTAGTTTCTAGAATTCCTCCACTAACATCGACAGGTAAATAGCGTACCTTACCACCCAATTTACTGTATGCATCTATGAGAATACGAGTTTTTGTAGAGCTACCGCTACCAAGTTCTACTAGTTCGCAAGCACCGGTGATTCTAGCTATCTCGCTAGCATATTGTTTTAAAATTCCTGCCTCAGTACGAGTAGAATAATACTCTGGTAGTTCGCAAATTTGCTCAAATAACTCCGAACCTCTGTCATCATACAAATATTTAGGTGGAAGAAGTTTGGGTTTTGTCGTCAATCCTTCTACAACATCACTGCCAGCAGAATTTGTAACCTGAGTTTGTGGTTCCAATAAGTACTCTACTTGTAAGCGTTCTTCAACCTTGCTGCTGGTAGTTGAAAAAAGGGACATTGAGCCTCCGATTGTTGGTGGATGCGGTTAGTTGCTTGCTAATTATCTGAACACACCAAAAACATTCAACAGCAGTAGTTTGAGATAAAATGCTATACAATCTACTGTTGCTGTTAATTTTTATGTTTTTTTATGTTTTGTTTATGTTTTGTGATAACTTAGGCTGACAACTACCTCTTGGGATTCTCTCATTAAATTGTCCAGTTTCAAGAAAAAAAACAATTATTGTGTGGAAATACCTCCTTGAAAAGCCCATTTTGAATGCTGAAATGCCATAATTCTCTGTAGCGGAACCAGCGCGATCGCCCTAAATTCCATAGGACTTTGAGAACTTTCCATCACTCCTAAATAAATTAAAAATTCATTTTCTAACTCTTAGCACATCTAAACCCTGCTAAAATTTGCTTCACATTAGGATAATACCAGTTACGAGTACTACACCGTAATACATAGTTGCTCGTTGCCCAGCTGCCTCCTTTTAATACTCGGTGTTGATGGTCAAAATATGCTTGTGAATATCCCCTGTAAGGATATGCTTGGAAGTTTTCATAACCATCAAAGTATGTAGATGTCCATTCCCAGATATTACCGAGGGTGTCGTGTAAGCCATAGTAGCTTTTTCCATTTGGATGATTATTAACTGGTGTTGTCTTGCCTATATAGTTGTTATGGTTGCAGTGTTTGGGGGTTGGTGACTCTTTTCCCCAGGGATAAATAGACTGAATTTTTGCCTCTGGATCCCAACTAGCGGCTTTTTCCCATTCTGCCTCTGTAGGTAAGCGTTTACCAACAAATCTACAATATGCATCAGCTTCATACCAACTCACACCGCAAACTGGGTGATTATCCCAAGGGTAGTTCTCTTGCCAAAAAAACGGCTGTTTTAAGGTTTGCTCTTGTAACCACTCCCAGCCGCGATCGCACCAGTACTGAGATTTTTTATATCCTCCAGCTTCTATAAAATGGCGATATTCACCCCAGGTAACAGGGTAAGGGTCTATCCAAAAGGTATCCAGATATACTTCATGGACTGGGGATTCATTATCCATTGCATAAAGAGAATTATTACCCATGAAGAATTTTCCAGCAGGAATTTCAATCGGTTTAGATACAAATAAAGATGGGTGAGAAAGAGTTAATGGATAAGAAGAATAAAAAGAAGATAGCTGCTGACTTTTAATAATTTGTAATAAGAAATTTATGGTTTCATAATGCTGACATTCATGCTCGAGAACAAAATACCAAAGACGTTCTTGTTGTTTTATATCCGTTACTTCCAAAAAATGTAATACTCTTTCTCGAACTGTATCTAAATAGTTACGAATCTCTGTAGGAGTTGGTAAGTTACTTCTTTGGGATTTTGGTAAACCATCAGCAGCAAATAACTGTCGATATTCAGGAAAACAAGGTCTAAAACCAGCATTATGTTCTAACAACCACAGTGATTCTGTATAAGCAATATGTCCTAAGTGCCATCCTACGGGACTAAAATCAGAATGAACTTGGGTATAAAAGGTTGCTTTATCTATGTTATTAAGTAAGTCTAAGGTTTTAGTACGACATTGGTGTAATGCTTGGGAAATATTTTTTTCAGTTTTCTTGGTTTCAGTTTTCTTGGTTTCAGTTTTCTTTGTTTGAGTAGTATTAGTTGTACTATTTTTAGAGCTGTTGAATTTTGATTTCAAGATTTCTCCCCACACTCATAATGCTATTTTCAGGGAAAGTGGTCCAATTCCCGACAAATAAAGGTTCAGATGCTATGACAAAAGCGTTATTCATCGGTAAGCTTCCCGATGAGCGGTTTTCCTCCGCAGTCAAGGTATCGTCTTCTGCTAACCAATACAGTGAGGGTGACGATTCTGTGGTACTAAATCGAGAAATAATTAGTTTATTACCATCACTAATAACTATATTGGCAAGTATGTAAGTTTGATATTTTTTTGCCCAATCTCGTAACTTCAATAGTGTAACTTGTAAAGCCTGCTCTAAACTTTTTCCTGAGCTACTTTGCCATTCATGTAGTATGAGAGCAAAAATATGCTCTGAGTCTGTAGTTCCAGCAACCCATTCATACAGTTTGTCACTTAATTGAGTGCGTATCGGTCTATAAAGAGTTTGCCGAAAATTATCAATTTTACCATTATGAACAAATGACAAATTTTGGTATTGAAATGGTTGACAGTTACTAAAATCTAATGCTTGTCCGGCAGTAGCACTACGAATATAAGCAAGTATACATTTGGAGTTAATATAGCGACTTAGGGATGGTAAATTGACATCGTTCCAAATCGGTAATGTATTCTTATAGGTAAATGGCTCTTTTTGCCTCTGAGTATCGTACCAACCAATGCCAAAACCATCAACATTTACTGTCCCCGAAATCATTTCTTGGGGTTGATAACTTTGAGTTATTAGTGAATGTTCGTGATTATAGAGTAGCTTTTCCAAGCTGATGGATAAGCCAAGGTAGGCGAGTAATCGGCACATAAAGAGCAAATTAAGAGATAAACATATTTTTTAACATAAATATATATTGTCAACTTTGTCAAAAACCATAAAAAATTTTTTGAGTATTGTTTTGAAAAGAATCACCCTAAAATTCAATGTTTTTACCAATTCCTCGAAGAATTCATGAATCAAAACTAGAATAAACCGCGATCGCAAAATTAATTTAGATATAATCAATTATGTTGAACTCTATGATGGTAATTTTTCCTTACCGATATAATCATACGTGGGTATTCGATGACGATAAAGTCGGATTAGTTCAAGAACCTTTTGTTAGTGGGGTGCCTGAAATGATTGATATTTTGGTTCAAGATATTAATCATGTTGATGAAGGTTTTCGCTTACTATTTTCTGCTGATATTTTTCCCGGTTATCAAGCTGAATTAGTATGGCAAAGGGAAGAATATAATGGTCATTGGTATTCTTGGGAAGAGAAGCAACTCGAAGGTTGGTTGTGTCCAGCTTTGTTTAAATACTTTGAACATCCACCCAGGAAAATATATTGTAAGGCTGAGAGTCTTTATTTTTAATAATAAATAAAATTGTTAGTTTTTAGCTATAGGGTTAAGTTTAGGTCTCGGCTAATATTTGAGTTAAATTCTTTAAAATCTAAAAGCCAAAAAATCAAAACTTAAAGCTAATAACTCAATTCTAGTAAATATAATTAAACTCGATAGTTTCAATAAAATTTATTACATCTTGCTTAAGATTTTCTATCTCTTGATTAAGGGTATCATCTCTAAGTTTTATAGCTATATTTTGTTGTTTGCTAACGATATATAAAAAATCATATTTGATAAAACCTAATATTCCTCGATAAGCATTGCGTCTAGCTCCATTACCATTTTGTGCGTGCTGAAATTTAGATACGACTTGAGGCATATTCACTAAGACATAGTAAGAGCCTGACATTGTATTTGGTAAGTATTCAATATATTCAATTTCTGAGTTGGGTAGATTAGCAATAATTCCTAAAGGTACATATTTCTCAATTAAAATTGAATGTAAATATTTTTCTAAACCTTCAGATTCTATATCTTCTTTTTGTTTCTGGGAAAGACGGTAATAATCAATTCTAAGCAAGATACCAAAATCGTCAGAAAATTCTACTACTCCTTCTCGAATTTGTATTTGTCCACCTTCCTTGGCAGAAACTGGGATATAAACTTTAAATAGTCCTTCAGGAGCTTCGTAATATTTCTGGGATAAATTTTTTAATGTAAATGTTTCATACTCGTCTTCAAAAGAAAATTCTTCTGCCTCTTCTAATATAGAAATTACTTCATCAATAATTTCTTCTGCTTCGGTGTCGTTTAAATCAAAAACTGCTTGTAACTCATAAATAAGTGGTAATTTCTCGGGAGGTATAGTTAAAGTCTCCTCATTTATCAGCATCGATACACCTACAGCGAAAGCATCGAGGATAATTTCATCGGATAAATATTGAAAAGCGGTGTTAAATAAAACTTCTAATCCTTCCTTATTCGCAATTCTTAATGCTTTTTCTACTATTTGTGATAATTCTCGATCTGAGTATTCCTCAAAGACCTCAAACTCCCACAGAGTATCGATTACGGAATATGGATCGACTCGATTTAAGGAACTGTCAGCAGCTATGGTAACTACAGCGATCGCAACTACGGCTTCTTCTTGGGTAAGTATAGTTGAAGATATTCCTTGTTTACGAAAGATATGGTCATATTGCGCCATAACTGCTCCCTATGTTCATGCTTTTCCTTTTAAGCAACTAATAAATCAATTATTCTCTACTGTTGTTTCGCTGTAAATAGTAAATGATAAATGCTTAATGATTTAATAGCTTCAAAGGTTAGTTTACCTTACGATATGCGATCGCTTAAATTATGAAACAATAATGGAATACTACCTGGTAAGGAATACTTTATTCTTGGTTATATTTTTAGTCATGATTATCTTAGTTTAAAAAATTGAACAATTATTGGTAATAATCGTTTACATTCCTTGACTAATTGATTACTTGGTGGTCTTTGGGCAACTGTCCCAACAATAATTTTAATTGCAGTTCTAGCTGAAGAAAGCATTTGTTTGTCTGTAGGATTTCTGGCTGCGACTGCTAATACTAGTATTTGCTGTAGTGCTTCCGCTTTATCTTCTAATTTTAGACGTTCGTCTGCTTCTATTGCCGATTTTAGTTGCTTCAATAGGTCTTTAATATTTATTTTTTCGGTTGAGGTACTATTTGGTAAATAATTAATAATGTTATCAATGTTGTGAGAAGTTGGTAAAATAGGAAAATACAACTGATTTCTACTATTTATGATTTCAGTAATGAGTTGCTGTGCTTCTTGTAAAATTATATTTAGATGGTCTATTCTATCTTCCAGATTTGTTAATCTCGGTAGAGAAACGATACTGTTTATTGGTTTGAGATTAATTTTAGTTACATTTTGAACTGTGTTTTGAACTGTATTTTGAACTGGGTTTTGAGTTATATTTTGAACTGGGTTTTCAACTGTATTTTGGAATTGGAGGTTATTAATTTCCTGAAGTAACTGATGTTTAAGGCGTGCAGAATCAATACCTAGGTTATGTAAAACTCGCAAGCATACTCCTTCTCCTTCGTTAATTAAAGCCAATAATAAATGCTCTGTATCAATATAAGAACTCTGTAATTTACGTGCTTCCTTATGGGAAAAATCAATGACTTTAGCAGCACGGTGAGTAAAAGGTATATTCCCAACGACAGACCCGGAACCTCTACCAATAAGTTTTTCCACTTCAATACGAGCATTTTTGAGATTAATACCCACAGACTTTAAGAATAATGCTGCTATACCTGTATCTTGAGCAATAATTCCCAACAGAATACTCTCAGTACCAACAAAATTATGACTCAAACGACAAGCTTCTTCTTGTGCTAATTTAATTGTCATTTTTGCCCCATCTGCAAACTGTTCCAAACTAAGCGACTCCTCACTCAACTCATATTAAAGGATGAATATAAGTTTAGTGATAGCAAATAAAATTGAAAAAATATCATTTGTGATATTTTCAACACGGTAATTTTTAGATATATTTATGTTTACTTTTACACTTAATAACTCGAGAGAATCTGAAAAAATACGATAAATTAAAGCTGATGTTATTATTATGAATAAATGACTGATTATGAATATAAATGAAATTATATCTACTAAATCTTGGGCGATAGCTTATAAATG